>DATCKO010000043.1:0-15763 GCA_036562215.1 Haloplasmataceae bacterium
CATATATATTATGTGGAGGATATGTAGACTTCATCCGTTTAAATCGCAGGTAGTATTTTACAGAAAGCGTTCCATCAATATCGGTTCGGTAATAATTTACTTGATTATTTTTTAATAAATTGATTACTTCTTGTGCTGGATGTCCATAACTATTCCGTCCAACAGAAATAATCGCATTTTTTACGAAAAAACGGTCAAAAAAACCTTGGTTAGTTTGATTTTTTGAACCATGATGACTTACCTTTAAAAAATCAATTTTTGCTACATCTAAATTGACACCTTTAGAGTCCGCATCACCCATAAATAAATAATTATCACCATTAAAAAGTAAAAATAATACTAATGAATTATCATTATCAGTATTATTTTTTTTCATCGGATTTAATATATAAAATGATAAAGCTCCACAGTCTACTTTATTATATGCTTTTAGTTTTAAGATGTTAATTTTTTTTGTTTTAGCTACCTCTTCTATTTCCTTTTGTAATGGACTATCATCATAAACATTAAACACGATTGTCTTAACTTCAAACTCATTTAAGATATATTCATAATCTCCAGCATGATCATTATCAGTATGGGTAAAAAAAAGCAAGTCTATTCTTTTTGTCTGAATGGATTTTAAATATTTAGCAACGTTCGCTCCGGGATGATAAAAATAACTACCCGAAGTATCTATTAAGGCTTTACAACTATTGATATCACTTCTTATTAAAATACTATCTCCTTGACCAACATCAAAAAAGATTATTTCATCAGTTATGGTAACTTTATGATAAAAAAAACTTATAACAATAAAAGCGCCACAAAACAAAAAACTGAATTTTTTTATCTCTAGTTTTTTCAATATATTAACAAGTATAAAATAATATAAAATCATTCTTATGACTGTAAAGCAACCAATATTATATTCAAAGCTATTTATTTTAGATAAGGAAGAGATAGAAATTTCATAGAATTGAAAACAGTAGTGAAGGAGAAAATCACAAGGCTTAATAATTAGACCAATTAATATAGCTGGAAAAATAATAAAAGTATAATATAAAGTTAATATAGGAGATAATATAATGCTGAAGAAATTATAATTAAAATTAAAATTACTGATAATAGGTAAAGAAAATAACTGTGCTAAAAAATTAACTTTAAATAGCGAAAAAAAATAATTTGTCTTATGTAAAAGGGTTTCATTCGCCATAAACAATATGAGTGTAATTAAATACGATAAAACAAAACCAACATTTTGTAGAGCAAAGGGATTAAGCAATAGATTTATACAAAATATTAGACTTAAGATATTACCATTATGACAAGGAATTTTATATTTGTTTTTGATATTAACTAAAATAATTAACATGACAGCTCTTAATACAGAAAAAGCAAATAGATTAATCACTAGAAAGAAAAGTAACATAATAATGCAAATTACTTCAATGGTTTCTTTAGTAATCCTTAAATGTTTTAAGAAAAATCTCATAAAGTAATATAAAAAACCAACATGGAATCCACTTACCACAAATAAATGAGAAATATTTAAAATTTGGGCATTATCGAGAAATTCTTCATCTAAAGCTTTTTTATTACCAATAATAAAAGATAGTATATATGGCTTAATTTGTGATTCTTGATAATAATCAATTATACGATTTATAATCCTATAATGAATAAGAGTCGCTTTTTTAATAACCTTTACTTTATCTACCTTATTAATATAAGCTATGTTTTGTGATTGCAGAAATTTAGCATAATTAAACTGATAGGGTATTGTATTATGCTTAACTAATTCTAAATTATTTTGGAGTTTCAAGTAATCGCCAATTTGATAATCGATTTCATCACTAGTTACTCGTATTAAAAAGTTATTTTTAGGTGTACTACATTGAAATTCAACATAACTCGTTTTCTTAACTGGTATGGAATTTATAATACAAACTATATTTTGCGAATCATCTATTTGATATAGTTTTTCATACTGATAATGATAATTTACTATATAAAGAAAGCTAATAATCAAGATAGCAATAAATGTTAAAAGAGACCTTTTTAACAAGTAGATCAAGAAAATGGTTAGTAATATTAATATAATATACTCTTTACTATCTAAATAAAAAGCAATAAGAGCTAAAGCTATTAAAGTATATATAGCTTCATTAACAATAGATGCAATCTTTAATTTTTTCATATGTCTTTTGGCCAATACCAGTAACCCGCATTATTTGTTCAATCGTTTTAAATGGACCATTTTTTTCGCGATATTCTATAATTGCTTTAGCTTTAACTTCACCAATACCATTAAGACTCATTAATAGTGTCAAATCAGCAGTATTAATATTTATTTTACCATTAACCCTATCCATAGGATCATCACTATTAATTGCAGGAATAGTGATTTTCATTTCATCTTCAAGTAATAAAGCGAGATTAATCGCTAATTCATCAGCTTCATCAGTTAAACCACCAGCTATTTCAATCAGATCTTTTAATCGTAATCCCTTTTCAATTTCATAAACATCAGGATTTATTATTTCGCCAACAATTTGCACATAGATTTTATCATTTTCTAATACTAAATTATCTTCATGAGGTTTAAAAATAACAAATAATAAGATTCCGATAGAGATTAGATTAGTTATTATCAAAAAAATAAACCATTTCTTATTATTTTCAAAGTTAATCATTATAAAAATCCCTCCCTTAGTTATATACACTAAAGAAGGGATTTTTTTAATAACTAGTTATTTTTTATTCTTTTCATCAGCAATTTCCACATTATAATTTTGTCTTAAATCATCTTGAAATTTGCTTTTTAAACGTTGTGGAGTTACTTCATCTAAAGGTGTAGAATACGAAAAAGCATTCGCTATATTGGCACCGCGAGCCAGTGGAGTATCTTTAGCGCTATTGTTTACTTCATTACCAAATTCATAATCATATCGTGAATTACTATCTTTTTTGGTTTTCTTTTTAGCATATTCAACATTCGTACGATATGGTGTATTTAGTTTATTACGTGTTTTATCTTTCATAGCATCCTCCCTTAAGACCATCTCGAGCGCTCATTATTATTTTCCACAATCAAATAATTCTTATGTACTACATTTTTTAGCAACAATTATAATTTTACTAAAATTACTATCTATTATTTCATCATTAAAGTCATATAGTATTTTTTCAATTTTAAAGCCAATTTTTTCTAAAATTTGTTGATAGTCTTTTAAAGGATAAACAACTTGTTTATGATATTCAATTGATTTTTGATATAGATCATTACTTTTTTTCAGAAAGAAAGCTAATTCATGATACACCGTACTTTTTTTGGTAGTTTTTTCTACATAGGCATTCCATAAATAGGTATAATCATCCTTAATCTCATTATAACAATATCCATCAAAAACTTTATTCACATTATCAATAGAATGAATATCAAAAAGAAAGTAACCATTTGGTTTTAAAGCCTTAAAAATATTCGTAAAGGTTAACTTGATATCATTAAGTGTCGTTAAATAATTAATGGAATCAAGAAAGCTGTAAATGATGTTATACTCATTAATAATATTTATATTACGCATATCATCATGATATAAAGAACAATTTAAGTTATCATCCATTAATTTTTTTTGACAAGCTAATAACATTTCCTCACTAATATCAAGGCCTTCTACTAAATAACCCTTTTTTAATAAAGTAATCAATACTGTTCCCGTTCCACAACCGACATCTAAAAGAAAATCAGTATTTTGAGCATATTCACATATTAAATTAAGATATTTTTCATATGGTACATCCTTCATTAATTCATCATAAAATTGGTAAAAATATTCATAAGCCATTTTATTCTAATACTTCCTCAATAGGAATTCGTGGAACTTCGCCCCAAATTCTTTCAATACTATATTTTATTCGTTCATCATTTTGAAAAACATGGCATATAACATCATTACAGTCTACTAAAACCCAAAGTCCAGCCCTTTGACCTTCAATATGTCTAACCTGAAAATGATTTTTTTCGACCTCTTCTCTAACTTTTTCAACTATGGCATTTACTTGTCGTTCACTACGACCAGTGCAAATAACCATATAATCTACTAGTGGTGATATACCTCGCATATCTAGTATTTTAATATCAACAGCTTTTAAATCATCACAAGCTTTCGTAACAACTTTTAAGAGATTCATAATAATCTACACCTACCTTCTTTAAAAAACTTTGATATGTAGCATAGGTTAACGGATGAATCGCATTCTTCTTACTATTTATTAAATACTGATAAGTTTTTTCACTTACTGCTAAAACACCTAAATCAAGCGTAATTTCACTTAATTTACGACAAAAATCCACTCCTTTATGAGTGCGATTCATCTCCGTAAAATCTGCAATATAAATTACTTTAGCATAGTCATTCATCTCAGGATGTCCAGTTACATGATATTTTACTGCTTGAATAATATCTTGATCATTGACACCTAAATCTTTTTGAATTAGAAAGCTTCCAACTTCCCCATGGAAAACAGCACTATCATAATCTAGAATACTTTTATCAAGATATTTATTTATAATCTCTTTTTGCTCATCTATAGGCATATTTTTAGCATAATCATGTAAAATAGCCCCTAATGATATTTTGTATTTATCGAGCTGATAAAGATTAGCTAACTTTAGAGCGGTTTCATAAGTTCCATAGATATGTAAAAAACGCAACTCATCTCTTTTTTTAATAATTTCCAAGGCTTCTAAAACGGTAATCATTGAGGTAGTATTATCCTCTTATTATTCTCTTTATTTGAAGGACGATAAAAGATGAGTTGGTTACCTATTATTTGGACAAGTTCACAGCCTACATTTTCACATATAATATTTGCTAAATCTGTTTTATCTTCTAAACAATTATCAAGCACCGATACCTTAACTAGTTCATGAGCATTTATAGCATCAAAAAAGGTATGTAAGAAGTTTTCCGTAATACCATTCTTACCAATCTGCATTACTGGTTTTACATGATGAGATAGCCTTCGTAAATAGCGTATTTGTTTTCCTTTTAACATGAGTTCATCCCTTTCTAATACTGTCGTACATTACTTCTACATTAGCTTCCTTTTCGAACCAAACTGCAAAACTTTTGGCAGCTTGGTAAATTAACATATCTATTCCATTTACCGTCTTCAAATTTAAGGTTTGAGCTTTTTGTAAAAAGAGATTATTCTCTTGGTAATTAATATCTATTACAACAGCATCCTTTTTTATTTTATCAATCTTAATTGGTAAATCAAGTATACTTGTACAGTTAATGATTATATCAAATTCCGTTAAGAAATTATTGACTAAAGAAAAATCAATGGTATTACTGCTTATGAAATTAACTTTAGAACTTGTGCGATTGGTGATATAGACATCATGATTTGTATAGGTTTTTAATGCATAATATACCGCTTTTGCTGCCCCACCAGCACCGATGATTAAGACTTGTCTTTTATGGTTAATTAATTGATTCTTAACCAATAACATATAAAACCCATAGACATCGGTATTATAACCATAAAGTTTATCATTAATTATTTTTAGACAGTTTACCGCTTTTATTTCTTTAGCTTCCGCATTTAATACTTGACAAAATTTGAGTATTTTTTCTTTATAAGGTTTTGTCACATTTAACCCTGAATATTGTCTAATCAATGAAATATTATTTTCTAAATCATCTATATCTAAGATTTCATATATAGCATCAAGGTTGAAAAGAGCAAAATGGTTATTGTGAATTAAGGGAGATATAGAATACTCTATTTTATTGCCTAATAAACCGTATTTTTTCATCTTAACACCTAAAATAATGAAGGTCTAATGTAAACCCCAACATTCTTAGGAGCATGAATTGCTACTTTAATATTAGGAGCTTTGATAGATATAAATCCTAAACCAGAGATGACGATATCACACCGATTTTTCGGAGTACGGAAATGACTGATCTTATATTTCCCTAAATTTCCATATTCCTCTTTTGAAGGTGGTGATAATAGTTCACCGATATGTTTAGAAAATAAATTATCAGCATTACTTAATTTTGTGCGATGAACTTTAATATCATTACTAAAATAACAAACAAATGAGGTTCTTTCTCCATCAAGATAATCAAATCGAGCTAATCCATCAAAAAAGAGAGTTTGCTCCTTATCTAGTTGATAGACTTTAGGTTTAATTTCTTTTTTCGGTAATATATGTTGCAAATTCTTTTTATCAAGATAAAAAGCATATTGATGTTTATTTATAATTCCTGGTGTATCTATTAAGTAATGATTTTCATCTAATGGTATTTCAATTAAATCAAGGGTTGTACCTGGAAACTGCGATGTAGTAATAAGATCATCAGTTTTTTCCGTAAAGCGTTTAATAATCGCATTTACTAAAGTAGATTTACCCACATTAGTGCTACCAATAATATAAACATCTCGATTACTCCGATATTTTTCAATTAATGCCATAAGTTCATCGATACCATGTCCTTTTTGAGCACTGACTAAAGCAATATCCTTGATATTATATCCATATTCCTTAATTATTTTTCTTATCCATTGTTTTATTTTTCCGTCATTTAATGATTTAGGCAAAACATCTCTTTTATTACCAACTAAAATCATATCATTTTGGCCAATAAAACGATGAATACTAGGGATAATACTACCTTGTAAATCAAACAAATCAACCATATTTAAGACTAAAGCATCAACAAAAGCTATTTTATTTAAGATTTTTATATACTCATCTTGAGAAATCTCGACATCAGTTAGTTCGCGATAATGTTTTAATTTAAAACATCTTTGACACAAAAGATTTTCTGTATCCTTATTTAATAAATTTTCATCTATATATCCAGGACGATTTTTATGAGATGTTTGGAGTATGCTTCCGCAACCTAAACATTTAATTTCGTTCATTTTTTTCACCTTTTATTCTTAGTTTCTTCAATAGCAAGTTTTCAAAAAATCGATTAACACGTGTTTTAAATTGTTCATTATTATAATTTATAACATCAACTAAAATTGTATAATAACCCAATCTATTTCCGCCAAATATATCAGTTAAAAGTTGATCACCAATAATGACAATTTGGTCCTTAGTATATCCAGAAGTCATTTTACGAAAACCTCTTTTTAAGGGTTTCATAGCTTTATAAGAATAAGGTACACCTAATTTTTCGGAGAACAATTGAACTCGTTTTTTATTATTATTAGATATTATCATTAACTTTAAGCCAATTTGGTCGCATTTTTCTTTAAAGGCGATTATCTCATTAGTAGGTAGTAAAACATCATATCCAACTAAAGTGTTGTCTAAATCTGTAAGAATTAATCGTTTTCCCAAATCATATAATTTTAATAAGTCAATATCATGAATAGTTTTATGGTATTCATTAGGGGTAAAAAGTTTCATTTCATCACCTACTTCTGAATTATACTTTATTATACATTAATTTATGATATTTGTCATTTTAGAGGGGGGGAAAAATGCTGGAATTATTAGCAACTTTTTTATTAAAAATACTCCCTTTTTTAGGAAGTATAAAATCTAAATCTTTTAAAGATGTTTTAACACCTGAAGAAGAAAAAGATTTGCTTTATCGAAAAGATCAAAATGATATCGAGGCCCGTAATAAACTAATCGAACATAACCTCCGATTAGTTGCTCATATAGTCAAAAAATATGAAAATACTTTAGATGAAAAAGATGATTTACTATCTATAGGAACCATTGGATTAATAAAAGCCATCGATACATATAATGATGATAAAGGTACAAAACTAGCGACCTATGCGGCAAAATGTATAGAAAATGAAATACTCATGCAACTACGCAGTAATAAGAAAAAGCGTAGTGAAATATCTTTAAATGACCCAATTGGTTTTGATAAAGAGGGAAATAAAATTACTTTAATCGATGTCTTACAAGATGAAAATCGTTCAATTGAAGATCGGGTTGTATTTAATGATAGTATTGAAAAAGTAATTAATCTTCTACCTGATTTATCTGAAAGAGAATATGAAATTATTACCAGACGGTTCGGTTTAAATAATCGCAAACCAGAAACTCAAAGACAAATCGCCAAATCTTTAAACATCTCTCGGAGTTATGTTTCTCGTATTGAAAAAAGAACTTTAATGAAATTATATCGTTTATTAACACAAAGAAATAACCTTTAATTCAAAGTCCCTAAAGGGACTTTTTCGATTAGTTTTTTAACTATCATACAAGCATTTTCCGAAGATAGTTGTAAATATTTATCAAAGGAAATTGCTGATTTTTTACCAGCAATATCCGATAAAGAACGAATAACAATAAACGGTATTTTATAAATGTAACAGACATGACTTATTGCAGCTGCTTCCATTTCAACTGCTAATGCTTCAGGAAAATATTTCGCGATATTCTTAATCTGTTTTTCATCATGGATAAAAGCATCACCAGAAACAATAAGACCTTTATGATATTTTTTGTTTGCTTCTTTTAATATTCTTTCAGTTAAGTTAAGTAATTTTTCATCCGATGTGAAATACCTTGGACACTTAGGAACTTGACCATATTCATACTGAAAAGCAGTCACATCAACATCATGATAACTGACTTTTTCCGAAAGTACAATATCAAGTACTTCACAACTAGGTTTTATTCCACCTGCTGTTCCAATGTTAATAATCAATTCTACAAGAAAATGTTCTAATAAGATTGTAGTACCCACACTGGCATTGACCTTGCCAATACCTGACTGCATCAAAACAATATCTTTATCGGCTATTTTTCCTTTATAAAAGAGAAAACCTCTATAGCTTCTTATTTCTAAATCATTCATGAGTTTTTTTAAGGATTCTACTTCTTCTTCCATAGCACCAATTATACCAATCATCGTATCTTCTCCTTTTTAAAAATGTCACTAAAGTAATAACTTAGTGACCTAGTCTGTTGTCTTATTATTCTCTACTTCTAAGATTTGCACTTTATATGAACCACTAGATGTAAAGATTTCTACAGTATCTTGTGCCTTATGACCTAAAAGAGCTTGAGCAACTGGAGAATTAATTGATATTTTTCCTTGGAATGGATCAGCTTCTTGACTACCAACAATCTTAAATTTTTCAATCTCTCCACTATCTAATATTTTATAAGTTACAGTTTTATCGGCAGTAATGAAATCAGAATCATCACTTTCGATAATCTTCGCATTCTTTATGATATTTTCTAATTCGCTGATTCGAGCTTCGATTTTGGCTTGCTCATCTCGAGCAGCATCATACTCCGCATTCTCTGATAAGTCTCCTTGGGCTCGTGCTTCTTGAAGGGCTTGAATATTCTCTTTCCGTTTGACGGTTTTCAAATATTCTAATTCTTCTTCAAACTTCTTTAAGCCATCTTTAGTTATTTCATATTTTGATTTACTCATATTATACCTCCAAATTCATATACTCTATATTATAATACATAACAGGTAAATTTTACACATTTTTAAGAAATTATCTGTTTAATTTTCGATATAATGATATCAATTGCGACCGTGTTATTACCCCCTTCAGGGATTATTATATCAGCATAGCGTTTTGATGGAACCACAAATTGATTATGCATTGGTTTAACTGTTGATAAATATTGATTGACTACATGATTGATATCGCGTTTTCGTTCTTTAATATCACGTAATAAACGCCTTATAAAACGAATATCATCATCTGTATCCACGAAGATTTTGATATCCATTAAATTACGTAATCTGGCATCTTCAAATAAAAGGATTCCTTCTAAGATGATGATTTTTGATGGTTCAATGACTTCTGTAAATTCTGCTCTAGTATGTTTAGTAAAATCATAGGTTGGTTTATTAACGGGTTTATTAGCTAATAAATCAAGAAGATGCTGATACAATAAATCATTATCTAAAGATAAAGGATGATCATAATTCGTTTGTAATCTCTCCTCGAAACTTAAATGACTTTGATCTTTATAATAATCATCATGTTTAATAACGGTGACATCTTTTTTGTTAAAATTGCTGGCAATTTTTTGCGCTACCGTTGATTTTCCTGATGCTGTACCACCAGCGATTCCGATTATTACTGATTTCATACTATACTCCTTAATCTATATTATATTCTTACCTTACGGATAATATCATAAGGATAAACGACAAATGGAACCTTTATTTTTAGTATTTCGCGCGGATGATTAGCTACATTAACTTCTTCACCTTCTCTATTAAATATCTTATCTATTTTGAAGTAAGCTTTGCGAAAACCCGGTCCATATACTTCAACATCTTCTCCACTTGTAAAATGATTTCTTTGCTCAATTGTTGCTAATTGTGTCTTTTTATTATAATCTAAGACAATGGCGATAAATTCTTGAGTTGGTTGTTCGGTACGTACATTATATAATTGCTCATTATATGTCGGTTTACCACCTAGAGCTCCAATCGAAGCTTGGCGATTTTCCGCTTTACTAATTTCTTGGTAATAATTATCATCTAAAACGAATTCTTGTGGGTTTCGACAATAATCATCAATTATTTTTCGATAGGTACCAACCACTGTCGCAATATAGTGAATAGATTTCATTCTTCCTTCTATCTTTAAACTATCAACATTAGCATCAATAAGTTGAGGAATAAAAGGTATCGCCATTAAATCTTTTGAACTTAAATTAAAATAACCATCTTTATGGGAAATTAACTCATCATTATTATTGTATAAACGATAATTCCATCGACAAGAATGAGCACATCCACCCCGATTAGCATCGCGGTCGGTCATATTATTACTTAAAGTACATCTACCAGAATAAGATACACACATTCCACCATGAATAAAGACTTCAATATCAGCTTTTACTTTTCTTTTTATTTCCTTTATTTCAGCAACCGATAATTCTCTAGCTAAAACAACGCGTTTAACACCTACATCATACCAAAAATTTATAGCTAAAGAATTAGTTGTTGACTGTTGTGTACTTAAATGTATCTCCATATTTGGAGTAGTTTTTTTAGCTGTTTTTATAACATATGGATCAGAACAAATTATAGCACTTACACCACATTCTTGTAATGCTAATAAGTATTCTTCAAGCTTAGCTAAATTTTCGTTATGGGCAAAAATATTAGTAGTAACATAAACCTTAGCATTGTGACTTTTCGCAAAATTAACCGCTTCCTTTATATCAGGAAGGTCAAAATTACTAGCCCTAGCCCTTAAACTAAATTCCTTTCCACCGATAAAAACGGCATCTGCACCATAAAGTATAGCAATCTTTAACTTTTCTAAATCACCGGCAGGTGCTAATAATTCTGGTTTCTTCATTCTAATCACCTTTGTATATTGTTTTCTTAAATAGAAATCCTTCATTAAAAGGACGGATATTTTCAATATTTTTTAATCTATCAAGATAAGTAGACTTCTTAATGTTAAATAAATTCTTATCAAGATAATAATCATTAATCGCTTCACGATAGATTTTCGTAATTTCATAAAGTTCCTTATCCGATTTAAATAAACCATCGATTCGAATTGATTTAATCTTATTTTCGATAAAAACATCTAAATAATTCACAGTACATAAATCATAAGCACTATAAACATGAGTTCCGTTTTGGTCCTCGATTATAGGATATTTATCATCGCGAATTTCTTCAATTAAATATAATAACTCATTATGATGTTTTTCTGGATCATCTTGTTTTAGAAAACGATAGTA
This sequence comes from Haloplasmataceae bacterium, assembly GCA_036562215.1. Taxonomy (GTDB): domain Bacteria; phylum Bacillota_I; class Bacilli_A; order Haloplasmatales; family Haloplasmataceae; genus CALFRW01. The sequence continues at coordinate 11,720 of DATCKO010000043.1, forward strand.
ATTAGTTACTAATTCTCGCATAGAATGAAACATATTAAGAGCACCATGACCTAAAATATCAATTTCCATTATTTCTTGGCGAGAGATTTGGCAAATATCTTCAAGAGTAATCTCTTTTGCTAAGGTAACCTGTTTTATACCAAAACTAGAAAAAAAGCGTACACTCTCATAATTAGTAATATAAGTTTCAGGATTGTACATAAGTTTAGATACTAATTGATACTTTACTGCAAGTTGATAAATAGCTAGATCACCAAAAACGATACCATCAACATTTAAATTTGTTAATTTTCCCATATAGGCATCGATTAATGGTATTTCTTCTTCATGAATGATTTTATTGATAGCGATATACACCTTTTGATTTCGACTATGACATAAATCAATGATTTCTAAAATTTCATTATTGGTAAAATAATGAGGTAGTCTTAATCCAAACTTTTCTTCACCAACTATAAAAGCATCGCTAAAATCGCATTGCTTTATAAAATCTAAACTAGTGGGACTTACAACTAATTCTATCATGTTTCCTCCAGTATCTTAATCTAAATAATAAAAACGCATGCTTATCGCACAATGCGCCTTTTTGATTATTATATTATTTTATTTATTATCAATTTTTATACTTACGGCAATACCATCACCGATAGCATAAAACTTAGTAAAATAGGCTTTATTGTTTTTTAACCAATCATTGTAAGATTTTATTTTATTAACTAGTTGTCTAGTATGACGATTCTTAATTTCCTCCGTAAATAATAAATCATGAAATAAAACATTATCAGTTATAACAATACCATTTTTTTGCAAACACATAGTAAACTTTTCAAAAAAAGCGCGATATTTACTTTTCGCAGCATCAATAAACAATAAATCATAATCTTTATCTAATTCAGTTAAATTGATATCTAATGCATCTTGACATATAATTTTTACTCTATTATCTAAGTTAAAATCCCGAATATTTTTTAGTGCTTCTTGATACATTACTTTATCTTTTTCGATAGTAGTTACATAAATATCATCACATACTAAAGCAAAGTTTATTGCTGAGTAACCTATAGCACTACCGATTTCTAAAATCTTTTTATAACCGGAAATCCTAATAATTTGTGTAATAAAATCTAAACTAGGTTTTTGGATAATAGGAACTTGATTTTTTAGGGCATAGGATTCTAATTCTTTAATCTTATTGTCTACACCATCATTATTTAAATAGGAGATATAATTATCTTTATCCATATAATCACCATATTATTCGCGAATATTAAGTAATACTTCACCTTTACAAAAAGTACAGTATTTTACTGTATCATAATCATCCATAGACACTTTAATATTCTTCTCACAACAAATAAATTCATACTTAATAAGTTCATCTAATGGAATTACTTCATTTATTGAATATTCTAATACTTCCACGTCCATATCACTTGTATCAAAGTTCTCGATTATTTCTTTAACTTGTTCAAGACTCAAATTAGCTTCCGTACCTTCTTGAACTTGATCTTGTAATTGACCAATAGGATGGTCTTTAAATACTTTTTCGCGAATACTATTAGTGAAAGTAATTACTGTTCCTAAATTACCACAAAATGGACAATAAAGTTTATTATGATCAGTCGTATCTTGTAAATTAACTAAAAAGATATGATTACATTTATCACATTCAAAGACATGATATCCTTCTTCATCAGGAATGGGATTAATTACTGCGGAATATACTTTCATTCTATTCATCCTTTCCAGTATGCCCATTACTATTTTAGAATAAATTTTCTAAATTGTAAATACATATGAAAAGAGTGATTTAGAAATCACTCTTCTTCAATACCACGAATTTCTGGTGTTGGTACATCAATTCCATATTGCGAATAACCATATTTAAACATATTTAAATGATCTACCCAGTCATTAGGATCATTTAAAGTAACAGCAATAAGAGGAATATTATTTTCTTCAGCATAACTGATTAATGTTCTACCAGAAGCTTGCGTAAATCCTGTTTTCCCTGCAATGACATATTCAACTTGTTGAACTAAGCGATGTTTATTTTCGAAATTTAGGGGAATGCCTAATTTAGAGGTTGTTTGACGAGTTTTAGTGCTGGCAATTCCTCTAAAAGTATCATTTTGCATCGCATAACGCATAAGTCTAGCTAAATCAGTAGCTGTCGAAATATTAGGAGCTGGTTCACTTAATCCAGAAGGATTAGTAAAAGTTGTATTTGTCATACCTAAACTTTGGGCTTTTTCATTCATCAACCGAACGAAATTATCAACATTTCCTCCAATATATTCCGCAATAGCATACGCAACATCATTTCCAGATTCTAACAATAAGGCATATAACATGTCTCTTAAGGTTAAACTATCACCAGCTTGTAAAAAAATCTTAGAAGGTGGTTGATTAGCTGCCGCCTCAGAAAACACTACTTCAGCATCTAAATCACCACTTTCAATTGCTAATATAGCTGTCATGACTTTTGTTAGACTTGCTATAGGAAGTTTTTGATTAGGATTTTTAGTAAATAAGAACTCTCCTGTGTCAGCATTCATCAGTGCTGCTGCTTGTGCACTAACAGTAATTTGTGCATTTACAACTTTCATATTATTTGCTATACTAAAAAAAGATATAATAGCTAAAAATGATAAAAGAAAGCAAATTTTATGTTTCATAACTCACCACCTTAATAATTATCATTTTTATTATCAACTATTATAATGCTAGTATACGATAGTCAATATGCTAAAATATTCCTATATAAAAATGAACTATAGAAGGTGATTATAATGATAAAAGTAGGACAATTCAATGACTCATTTCTCCCAGTAATGGATGGAGTTGTAAATACTGTTAAGAACTATGCATATTGGATAAATCGCAAATATGGAAAAAGTTACGTAATTACACCTAGTTTCCCTAAATATCAAGATAATGAAGAATATGATGTAATTAGATACACTTCTAGTTTTTTACCATTTAGAAAACCTTACCGGTTAGGTTTACCATTTTTAGATAATGAAATAAATAAAAAACTAGATAGTATTGATTTTGATATCCTTCATGTTCATTGTCCATTTAGTTCCGGGAAATTAGCCCTTAAACTAGCTCAGAAAAAAAGCATCCCAATCATCGCCACTTTTCACTCTAAGTTTTATGATGATTTTAAACAAGTTTTTAAAAGTGATTATATTACGAAAAAAATTGTCAATCGAATCATCACCTTCTTTGAAAGAGTTGACTATGTTTGGACCGTTAATGAGAGTACAAAAGCGACTTTAATAGATTATGGTTTCAAAAAAAATATTGAAATTATGCCTAATGGTACGGACTTTTTAGTTGATTTTAATTACCAAGATAATATTGAATATATGAAGCAAAATTATTTAGTCTATCCTAATGATTTAATGTTCCTCTTTGTTGGTCAACATATATGGCAAAAAAATCTTAAACTTGTAGTTGAGGTTCTTAACGCCTTAAAACAAAAAAATTTACAATATAAAATGTTTTTTATTGGTGAAGGTTACGCTAAGAAAGCATTAGAAGCAATGGTTGAACACTATGCTTTAACGGAAAATGTCAAATTTATGGGAAAGATAACTGATAGAGCCTTATTACAACGGTTTTTTGCTAGAAGCAATCTCTTCTTGTTCCCTTCCCTTTATGATAATGCACCAATCGTTGTTCGCGAAGCTGCAGCCTTAAGAACACCTTCGATTGTAATCAACGGTTCTAATGCCCAAGAAGGAATTATCGATGGTTATAATGGTTTCACATCCGAAGAAGATATCGATAAATTAGCCACTAAAATTTATAACATCTCGCAAGACAAGGAAAAACTACATGAAGTTGGTTTAAATGCCCAAAAAACCATTAGTTGTTCTTGGGAAAACATTATTGATAAAGTAGTAACTAGATATCAAGAAATAATTAATGAACGTAAAAAAATATTATTATAATGAAAAGGAAAAAGGACTTTCGTCCTTTTTTTTACTACTCTTCATCTTCATCATCGTGATGATGACAACAACAATCATGTTC
>DATCKO010000044.1:0-3589 GCA_036562215.1 Haloplasmataceae bacterium
GAATACTTAGGAAAAGAGGAAGTATGATTACAGTAGTTAATGCTACTGATGAAATGGATGGTAAAGATGTTATAGGAGTAGATATTGAAGATGCTGTTAGATTTATTAAAGATCCTAAAAACAATGCTTTCTATCTGTCTATAAAGAAACAATTACAAGATAAGATTAAAAGAGGTTAATGACTAATACTGAGATGATACTGGAATTCAAACTTACCTTAGATAAGGTGGATTCCAGTAGTTATCCTGATTTTGCAGATGAAGAGATTTACTTCTTTTTAAATGAATCTCAAGACAGAATTATAAAAACCAGATATAGTAGAAATAATTTATATAAATCTGGTTTTGAAGAAATTCAAAAAAGAATAGATGATCTTTCAAATATTGTAGTAACTAATTATGCAGCAGTAACTTCTGTATCTACAGAAACTAATACTTATAAAATAGATATTAGTACTTTATATACAGATGAAGCCCATACAACTCCTTCTACAGAAAGCTATATGTTTTATTTAAGAAGTAGACCAAGAGTTGTAAAAACTGGATGTACAAGTAAATACATAAATAAAGTTAAATTGGTTCAACATGATGATCTTGCTTATATATTAGAAGATCCTTTTAATAAACCAATTTTATTAGAACCTGTGATTTACTTTGAAAGAGGCGATATATATTTAGTTACAGATGGTACTTTTACTATTGATAAATGTAAACTTACTTATATCAAAAGACCTGCTAAAATAGATGAAGATACTGATTGTGAATTAGCAGAATATTTACATAAAGAAATTGTTCAAATGGCAGTTAATATAGCTTTAGAGTCTATAGAATCCCCTAGACAACAAACACAAGGAAATCAATTAAATACTATAGAGTAAACTATAGACTTATATGAGTATAACTAAACTAACAGACAAATTTCTAGATAGCCTTTTTAGTAAGACTAAAACTGTAGCTTCAAAAGTAAATGATGTAATTGACAAATTAAACTCACAAACAGATGGTACTTTAAGTGCAGATACTATTTCTGAAAACACTTCTGGTACTGGTGTAACAATTGATGGTGTTTTATTAAAAGATGGTGGTATTACTACTACTTCTTCTTCTACTAGTGATCTAGCTGGTTTACTGTTACTATCAGGTACTCCACAAACTCTAACAGGAGCAGGGGCAGTCAACTTAACTACCAAAGTTACTTTACTTGTAACTACTGGAGCAGATACTTTAACACTAGCTGCTGGTACAGAAGGACAGATTAAAATTATTACTATGAAAACCTATGGTGGAGATGGAACATTAACTCCAACAGGATTAAGAGGAGGTACTACAATTACTTTTGGTGATGTTGGAGATACTGTAGTTTTAATGTATATAGATTCTGCTTGGGTAATTTTAGCTAATAATGGTTGTATTATAGCTTAATAAAGATAAATTATTAAAAACAAAATAAAAAAATTAAATTATAATAATGGCAACAATAACAAGAGTAAATTCAGTTTTAGTAAGTAATGGAACTGGTTCAAATACAGGAACTTCTTTATCTACTATTGTAGATGGAGATATTCTTATATTTAATAAAAATTTTGATAATCTTACAGGTTCTCCAACAATAACAAGTGATATAGACAATGATATTATTTATATTGCTATGGGTATAGGAACTGGAGAATATAAACTTTCTGCTCCTATTCAGGTAAGAAATATTAGAAAAGTTCAGAAAGAAGCTTATGCTGCTCCTGTACAACAAGTAACTCATATAGGATTTGCTGGTTCTGGAACTGAAGATATTGATGTAGAAAATGATACTGAATATCAACTAAACATTAAATATAAAGATGTTTATAGAGTTCAACCTCAAAGACCTACTATATTCAAATATAATTTTGTATCTAGTTCTGCTGCTACTAAATCTGAAGTGGTTTCAGCAATGGTGAGAAAAGTAAATGCTGATAGTAATATTAAAGTTTCTGCTGTAATTCTTTCTAATAATGCTGGTACTGCAATCACTGGTACAGGTACTATATCTATAGCTAATGGTTCTAAAACTATTACTGCTGGTACTGATATAGATGCTGTATTACAAGTAGGGGATTATATCAGATTAGGATCTACTGCTGTAACAGGAGGAGTTTATAAAATTGTATCTATGGATACTTCTGCTCAAACTGCTGAATTAGATACTTATTATCAAGGACCCACTTTAACCGCAAATGCTGAAGCTAATCATCAGTATATTTCTGCTGCTAACTTTGAACTTTCAAATGTGGGAATTCAACTTACTGGTGAAACTCTTATTGAAAAATCTCCAGATTTATATGCTGGTGTTTTAGGGTTTGAAGTTTCTATGTTCCCTGAAATTGGAACTCATTTTACAGTAACAGAAACTACTAGTAAAAATGATGGACAAGGTTTCTGGAAACAAGTAAGAGATAGAGAATATTTTGCTCAAGCAAATGAAGGAATTACTAACAGAATTAAATTCCCTACTAATGTTCCTCCTACTAAAGCTGCTTCTGGAAATCAATATGCTTCTTTAATTATTGAACATGCAGATATTCACACTGGAGATAGACAAAATACAATGAGTTCTCCTCTAACTACTGAGATTTATATTAATACTAGTGGTGGTACTACTACTAAATATGATGCTGTAGTAAATATACTAGAGTCTCTAATAGAGAGTGCTGGAATTTTTGTAGAGTAATCTTTTTAAGTTTATGTTTAAAAAATAAATAGCTGGAAGAGTGTATCTTTCAGCTATTTTTGTTATATTTACAACTATTATGTCAACTTTTGCAGAAATTATATACCGTTATAAAAATATTAGAAGAGAGGGTATTCAATCTCAATCAGAAAGTCTTAGTGACAGACTTATTGCTAATATGATTAATGGTTATCGTGCAAAGTTAATTAAACAAGATTTTGATAAAGGTAAATATGTTACTGGAAATCTTATACAAAATCTTGGAAAAGTAGAATTAGTCCAAGCTGATAAAAATGAATGTTCTATTGTAAATGATTGTATATTAAGAACTAAAAATGCTATTCCTAAAGCTATAGATACTAATCAGAATAATCTAATTAATTATGTAGGGTTATTAGATGGTACTCAAGGATTTCAAAGAACTACTTATCAAAAAGCTTATTATGACCAATATGCTAAATATACAGGAAATTTACCTAAATGGTATGAGTTAGGAAACTATATTTATATTGTAAATTCTCCTGCTAAAATACTTAAATATATAAATATTCAAATGATAGCTGAAGATCCACAAGAAGCTAAAAGTTTTAATGCTTGTGGAAATATTTCTGATTGTTATGAAGGTTTTGATTTTGAATATCCTATGAGTGAAACAATGGTAGATACTGTTCTTAAAATGATCGCTGAAGAAATGAGAATAGTAACTAATAAACCTCAAGATACTTTAAATAATTCAAAAGATGATTAATTTTAATATAAGTAAAAATACAAGTTCTATATATTTGATTTTTATAAAGTATGATAACTGCTGTAGCTAAAAACAGAATAACAGATAGAAGGAAGGTAAACTATACTGGTCCTTGTTATAATATAGATGATATATATG
>DATCKO010000046.1:0-4809 GCA_036562215.1 Haloplasmataceae bacterium
GATATATATAAAGGGCTAAAAACCTATTTTGGTTATGATAAATATCGAGATTTTGATGGTGTGCCACTACAAGAAAAAGCAGTTCTAGCAGCAGTTAATAATAAATCATTATTAGCAGTTTTTCCTACTGGGGGAGGTAAGTCCATTACTTATCAAATTCCTGCATTAATAGCTGGGAGAAGCGTAAGAGGGCTAACAGTAGTAATTTCACCTTTGCAGTCTTTAATGAAAGATCAAGTTGATAACTTAGAAAAACTTAATATTACTGAAGCAGTTACTATTAATGGACTTCTCAATCCTTTAGAAAGAGCTAAATCTTTTGAAAGAGTAGCTAATGGAGATGCATCAATACTATATATTTCTCCTGAATCCTTGCGTTCTAGAACAATCGAGAATCTTTTATTAGGTCGAAAGATAAGTCGTTTTGTGATTGATGAAGCTCATTGCTTCTCTGCATGGGGACAAGATTTTCGAGTTGATTATTTATACATTGCAGATTTTATTAAAAATTTACAAGAAAAGAAACATTTAACAGAGCCTATTCCTGTTTCCTGCTTTACAGCCACAGCAAAACAAAATGTTGTAAATGATATTATTAAGTACTTTAAAGATAAATTAAATCTTGAACTGGAGTTATTTATTGCTAAAAGTAAGAGAAAAAATTTATCTTACAAAGTTATTAAAATCGAAGAGAATGAGAAATACAATGTATTAAGAAACCTTTTAGAAAAAAATTGTCCAACGATAGTTTATGTATCTACAACTAGTAAGGCTGAAAATTTAGCTTTGAGATTAAATAAAGATGGATACAATGCCCTAGCATACCATGGTAAGATGGATAAGATTACAAAAAGTAAAAATCAAGATGATTTTGTTCGTGGTGATGTAAATATTATGGTTGCCACTTCTGCATTTGGGATGGGTGTTGATAAGAAAGATGTAGAAATGGTTATTCATTATGACATTTCTGACTCGCTTGAAAACTATTTACAAGAATCAGGAAGGGCTGGACGTGATAGTAAAATTTTAGCTAATTGCTATATTTTATTTAATGAAAATGATTTAGACAAACATTTTTTACTCCTTAATCAAACTAAACTTACCATACAAGAAATTCAACAAGTATGGAGGGCAATCAAAATAGCAACTAAATCTCGCTCTAAATTTTCTCAATCAGCCCTAGAGATTGCTAGGGAAGCAGGATGGGATGAAAATATAAAAGACATTGAAAATAGAGTTACTACAGCTATAGCAGCACTAGAAAATGCAGGATATATTAAACGAGGTCAAAATATGCCAAAGGTTTTTGCTGATAGTATATTAGCAAAGAGTGCTATTGAAGCAATAGATAAGATTAAAAAAACGCAAATATTTAATTCTAAAGAGGAAGAAGAAGCTATAAGAATAATTAGAAAACTTATATCAAGTCGTAGCATTCAAAAGTTAGATGATGAAATACCAGAAACAAGAGTTGACTACATATCAGATATCTTAGGTATAGAAAAGAAAGAAGTAATAAATATTATTGAAAAATTAAAAGAAGCCAAAGTGTTAGATAATGCTAAAGACTTAGTAGTTTACATAGATGATAATGATTACATAGCAAAGGGAAAAAACACTTTTTTGAGTTACAAGAATTTAGAAATTTTTCTACTAGATCAAGTGGTAAAAAAAGGTATTGTGGTTAATATCAAAGAGCTTAATGAGTTAGCTGAAGAACAAAATTTAAAGAATGTTAATCCAAAAAAAATTACAAACATATTTAACTATTGGTCGGTTAGGGGATTTATTACACGCGATACACTTGATTTTCATAGAAATATTTTAAAAATTAACCTTCAGGAAGAAAAGGAAATGATACTTAAAGAATTTGACAAGCGTCATGATATTTGCCTATTCATACTAGAATACTTTCAATCAATTTACAAAAAGAATGATAACGAAATCCTTTTTTCGGTGTTAGAACTTAAAGAAAAATACGAGTTACAAATGCAATTATTAATGAAAACAGCATCAATTACTGATATTGAAAATGCCTTATATTATCTATCCAAAATAGGTGCTATTCGAATTGAAGGTGGTTTTTTAGTAATTTATCAACCATTAAGTATCGAGAGGTTAGAAAAAGACAATAAAATACGTTACAAAGTAGAAGATTATCAACAACTCAAAAAACACTACGAGCATAAGACTGAAATGATTCATATTGTAGGTACTTATGCTAAGATGTTAATTGAGAGTTATAAATCTGCATTACAATTCGTAGATGATTATTTTAGCTTAGAATATAGTTCTTTTCTTCGTAAATATTTTAAGGGTTCTAAAAATGAAGATATTAAAAGAAATATAACTCCAGAAAAGTTTAAAAAGCTTTTTGGGGAGTTATCAATCGATCAGCTTAAAATAATCAATGATCAAACTTCACAATTCATTGTTGTAGCTGCTGGACCAGGAAGTGGTAAGACGAGGATACTAGTTCATAAGTTAGCTTCTTTATTATTAATGGAAGATATTAAACATGAACAGTTAATGATGTTGACCTTTTCACGAGCTGCTGCCACAGAATTTAAGAAAAGGTTGATTAATTTAGTAGGAAATGCTGCTAATTTTGTTGAAATTAAAACCTTTCATTCATATTGCTTTGATATATTAGGACGGGTGGGTAATATTGAACGAGCTCAAGATGTAATTAAAGAAGCTGTCTTAGAAATTGAAAATGGTGAGATTGAAAGTTCACGTATAACCAAATCGGTATTAGTAATTGATGAGGCTCAAGATATCGAAGAAAGTGAATATCAACTTATTAATGCCTTAATTAATAAAAATGATAATATTAGAATCATAGCAGTTGGTGATGATGATCAAAATATTTTCTCTTTTAGAGGTTCTAGTGCTAAATATATGCAAGAATTATTAAATAACGAAAACGCTAAGATGTATGAGTTAATTAATAATTATCGAAGTAAAGCTAATCTAGTAGCGTTTACTAATATATTCATCGAAAAATTATCCAATAGACTTAAGAAAACTCCTATATTACCTAATAATAAAGATAATGGTAAAATTGAAATAATCGAATATGAATCAAACCATATCATTGTACCTGCAGTAAAGAAAATGCTATCCGAAGGGTTAAGAAGTTCATCATGTATTCTTACCACTACAAATGAAGAAGCATTACAAGTCGTTGGATTACTTAGAAAGAATAATATAAATGTTAAACTAATTCAAAGTAATGAAAACTTTAATTTAATCAATTTATTTGAATTAAGATACTTTTTAAATGAACTAAAACTAACAAAAGAAACATATAAAATAACAGACGAAGCTTGGCAAGAAGCCAAAAAGAAGTTTAAAGATAAGTTCATTAACAGTGATAATTATTTAATGTGTGATCAATTATTAAGAGATATTGAAATTATCAACTCAAATAAATATAAGTCTGATTTAATCCAGTATCTACTTGAATCAAAAACAGAAAATCTTCTGGAGTTTAAATCTAATCAAGTAATTGTATCTACAATTCATAAATCTAAAGGTTGGGAATTTGATCATATTATTTTGATATTAAACCACTATAATATTAACAATGATGATAATGTACGTCTATTATATGTTGGTATGACACGAGCTAAGGAAAGTCTAACTATTCATTATAATGGAAACTATTTATCTGATGATTATCATCAAAAATATCGAAAAATTAAAAACTTAATATATAAAAAAGATAAAACTGTGTACAATGAATCAAATATCCTTTTAGTCCAACTTGGTTATAAAGATGTTTACTTATCATTTTTTTACAATACTCAAAAAGTGATAAGTGAACTTATGAGCGGGGATATTTTGAAAGTAGATGATTATGGTTGTTTAGATAAGGATAATCGACGAGTGTTAAAATATTCTAATAAGTTTAAAGAAGAATTAAGTAAATTACGAGAAAGAGGATATGTGGTAAAATCAGCTAAGGTTAAATACATTATTTATTGGAAAGAAGAAAATGCTAACCAAGAGATTTTAATTCTTTTACCTGAGCTAGAAATGGAAAAGACAAATAATTAAGGACGTATTTTAATATTTTTAATACGTCCATTTTTATTTTTAAAATATGTGTGGAGTGAAATTTAATCGGTAAATTTGGTGTTTTAACTTTTCTGTGGTTTATCATTAACTGCCAAGTATGTACCTAATATCATTATTAATAAAGCAATTATAAAGGATAGGGTTAATGGTTCTTTAAAAAGTATAAATGATAAAATTACTCCAATAAAAGGACTAACTGCATAATAAGCACTTGTTTCTGATGCCCCTAAGTATCTTTGCGAAGTGACATAAAAGAAGATACTTAAACCATAAGCAAAAAACCCTAATAATAATGATAATAAAATAGATATAAGGTTACTAGATGTTTCTTGAACAATAAATGCAATTATTAGAGCTCCTATTCCCGAACCAAAGCCTTTAATAATGACTACTTGTAATGGGTCCTTTATAGAAAGCTTTTTGGTGCAATTATTTTCTAATCCCCAAGAAATACATGCTAACAAAATCAATATTGCACCAAACGATAATGTAAATGAGCTAATATCGTTTATAGAAAGTATAACACTAGATATGGTAATTAAGATAATAGCATACCAAAGTCTTATATTAATGTTTTCTTTAAAAATAAGGTAAGCTATTAAGGAAGTCGCTACTATTTCGAAGTTATTTAATAAGGATGCTGTTGATGCATTACTTTTGGTAATTCCTACTAATAATAAGATTGGGGCAGCAATATCTAAAAAAATCATTAAAATGACATATTTT
>DATCKO010000047.1:0-5809 GCA_036562215.1 Haloplasmataceae bacterium
GCCATGCAAATGTTAAAGACTAAATTATATCAAAGAGAATTACAGAAACAACATGATGAATTATTAGCTATACGTGGTGAACAAAAAGAAATAAGTTGGGGTAGCCAAATTCGCTCCTATATTTTTCATCCATATTCATTAGTTAAAGATCATAGAACCAATGTTGAAATAGCGAACATTCAAAGCGTTATGGATGGAAATATTGATATGTTTATTCATGAATATTTAAAAGTTAATGTGTAAATTTGGGAGGTATTATGATTAAAAAGTCCAATGCGATTATTGGTTCTTTTCTTGTTGTTATTGGTATTTTATTAGGTATTATGGGTACTAATATATATAATAATATCTTTTTCCAAGATTCAATTAAAAATGACCAATGTAAAACAACTAATAATTATTCCAATATCGAATCTTTGATTAATATCATCAGTAAAAACTCCTTATATTATGAAAATGATACAATATTATTAGAAGGAGCATTAAGGGGAATGGTTGAAGCACTTGATGACCCTTATTCAACTTTTATATCCGAAGAAGAGGTTATTGAGTTTAACAATGAGTTGGAAAATCAAAAATATGGTATAGGTGTATCTATCCAAATGAATGGTAATTATCCAATAGTAGTACATGTCTATGAAGATTCTCCAGCTGATAAAATGGGTATTCTTGTTGGTGATACGATAAAAACAGTTGATGGTATTGACATAGAAAATATGACCCTTCAAGAAATATCAGAATTAATTAAAGGTGAAGCAGGCGTAAAAAGGTCTATTGGTGTATATAAAGATAATCCACAAGATGTTTCTATTATAGAATTAACTATAAATTTGGTTAAAATAAAAACGGTTTATTATGATCATTTTCTCGAAAACAATCATCATATTGGCTATCTAAAAATTGAATCTTTTATGAATGATACATATGATGAGTTAGTCGAAGCCATGACTGTTTTAGAAGAACAAGGAATAGAAGGTTTAATAATTGATGTTCGTGATAATCCTGGAGGATTATTATCTTCTGTAACTAATGTTCTTGATTACTTTTTAAACAGTGATCAAGCCTTTATGTATTCTCATAATGGGACTAGTGAAAAAGCTTATTATTTAGGAGAAAATAATCATGTAATCAATTATGGTATCGTAATTTTAATTAATGAAAGAAGTGCTTCAGCAGCAGAAGTGTTTGCGAAAGCGATGCAAGATTTAGGAAACTATGATTTAATAGGTACTACTACATATGGGAAAGGTACTATGCAAGGATATTATCCGATAGATATTAATACAACCACAATGATGGTAAAACTAACTACCGCAAAATGGCTAACATCAGAAAAATTATGGATACAAGATATTGGTATTAGCCCAACAATAGAAGTTGATTCTCCAAATTATAGAGATTTACTTCATATTAATCCTTATCAAGTTATAAAGTATGATAATGTTAATGAAGATATTAAGGATTTACAAATCTTTCTAAAATATCAAGGATATAATATTCGCACTGATGGGTACTTTGATATTAATACTAAAGAAGCATTAGAAAATTATCAAAGAACTAAGAAAATAGCCGCTACAGGAGAAGTTGATTTTCTAACTGCCTACAATATAAATATTGATATTATTGAATATAAAAATAATAAAAATCATGATTATCAATATCAAAAAGCAATTACATACATTCTTAATAAACTTTCCTAAAGGAAAGTTTTTTAATTGCGCTATATACAAAGTAATGGTATATTAAGTAAATAGAAAGATAAAAATTTTAAAATATTGTTTTGAGATATTTAAAAAATGAGAAAATAGAAAAGAAAGATATTGTAATTTAAGAAGAGGTGGCTTATGGAATCAAAGAAATTTAAATTAGTGTCTAAGTATGAACCAATGGGTGATCAACCAGAAGCAATTGACAAACTCGTTAAAGGTATACTAGAAGGTAAAAAGGAACAAGTATTACTTGGAGCTACTGGTACAGGGAAAACTTTTACGATATCTAATGTGATTAGTAGAGTAAATAAACCTACATTAGTATTAGCTCATAATAAAACTTTAGCTGGTCAATTATATTCAGAGTTTAAAGAGTTTTTTCCGGAGAATGCGGTAGAATATTTCGTTAGTTATTATGATTACTATCAACCAGAAGCCTATGTACCATCCACTGATACCTATATTGAAAAAGATGCTAGTATTAATGATGAGATTGACAAACTTCGTCATAGTGCTACCTCAGCTTTAATAGAAAGACGTGATTGCATAATTGTTGCCTCTGTTTCCTGCATTTATGGTTTAGGTGACCCAGAGGAATATTCTAAACTTGTAGTATCTCTTCGTGTAGGTCAACAGATTGAACGGAATCATTTACTTAGTGAATTAGTTAGAATTCAGTATGAGCGAAATGATTTAGATTTTCATCGTGCTACATTTCGTGTGAGAGGCGATGTGGTAGAAATTATGCCTGCTTCACATGAAAGTAATAGTATTCGAATTGAATTTTTTGGTGATGAAATTGAAAGAATTCGGGAATTCGATGTTTTAACTGGTGAAATAATTGGTGAACGTAAGCATGTAGCGATTTTCCCAGCTTCTCATTTTGTCACAAGTGAAGATAAAATGAAAATGGCTATTGAGAATATCAAAAAAGAGTTAGAATTACGATTAAAGGAACTAAGAGATGAAGGTAAGCTTTTAGAAGCGCAACGTTTAGAACAAAGAACCAAATATGATATTGAAATGATGAAGGAAATGGGCTTTTGCTCAGGTATTGAAAACTATTCTCGGCATTTAACAGGTAGAAAACCTGGAGAAACCCCATATACCTTATTAGACTTTTTTCCTGATGATTGGTTATTAGTAGTTGATGAATCCCATGTATCGCTTCCTCAAGTTCGAGGAATGTTTAATGGCGACCGTTCACGTAAGCAAACACTAGTAGAATATGGTTTTCGACTTCCTTCAGCTTTAGATAATCGTCCGTTAAAATTTGAAGAATTTGAAAAGAAGATTAATCAAGCTATATATGTATCAGCAACACCAGGTGATTATGAACTAGCAAGAGTTGATGAAGTTGTAGAACAAATCATAAGACCAACAGGTTTATTAGATCCAAAAGTGGAGGTAAGACCGACAGAAGGTCAAATAGATAATTTAATTGATGAAATAAAGATGCGTATTGAAAGAAATGAACGTGTTTTAGTTACAACTTTAACTATTAGAATGGCTGAAAAATTAACTGATTACTTCCAAGAAATGGGTTTAAAGGTTGCTTATTTACATACAGAAGTTAAAACCTTAGAGCGAATTGAAATTATAAGAGATCTACGGATTGGTAAATATGATGTTTTAGTGGGCATTAATCTTTTACGAGAAGGCTTAGATTTACCAGAAGTATCTTTAGTAGCCATATTAGATGCTGATAAAGAAGGATTTTTACGAAGTCAGCGTTCCCTAATTCAAACAATTGGACGTTCTGCACGAAATGTAAATGGTACAGTCATCATGTATGCAGATAAAATAACTGATTCTATGAGAATTGCGATTGAGGAAACAAATCGTCGTCGTAAAATCCAAGAAGAATATAATAAGAAACATCATATCATACCACACACAGTACAAAAGGATATTCGTGATGTTATTAAAGCAACACATGCTGTAGAAGATAGTACTGAAGAAAAATCAGTTACGAAGATGACAAGAGCTGAAAAATTAGTTCTTATTGAACAACTCGAAAAAGATATGCGTAAAGCTGCGAGAGAATTGGATTTTGAAAGAGCAGCATCACTTAGAGATATAATTTTTGAATTAAAAGTAGATTTATAAAAAATACAGGATTGATATGATTCCCTTAAAGTAGATAGTACAAATAAGTAAGTTGTACTAAATTATAAGGGAGTCATTTTTTATGGGAAGAAAAACTAAAAGACTTAACTCCGTTTGAATATCGAAATTAAGCCTTGTTAGATTTATAAAATCAAAATTTTCACTGTCCACTTGATATAAAGCAGTTCAGATTATATGTGCTTTCTAATTAATGTTAATTAAATCATCATTTACAATATAGTTTTTTACATAAAAGATTTTCTTATCCTTCATTTTAATAATAGCTGACCCATATAATGGCTCGGTATGATTTTTTCTTAACATATTATATGTAATTAATATTGTATTTTTATCCTCTTGTAAGGTATTTAGAATTTTAAATTGATCAATTTGTCTTTTATTTACTTTAGTTTTAACATAATCAATTAATTCTTCTTTACCATAAATAGTATTAGATAAACTGGTATAAAAACAATCATCACATATATATTGATTTAATACATTGTATTTTTCGTTTGACAGAAATAAGAAAAGTTGTGATATTAATCCCCTCATAAATATCGACCTCTCTTAATCATACTCAATATGTTTATTTATAACATAAAAATATGCTTATTTAAAGATGTTTGTGAATAATTTAATAAATAATGAAATAGGCAAATATGGAAAAAATATAAAAAATGGAGGTTTTTTTATGAAGGCGATAACTTTTCAATCAAGAAAAAAAGTATTAGTTAAAGAAGTAAATGATCCTAAAATAATAAATGATGATGATATCATCATAAAAGTAACATCAACTGCGATTTGTGGTTCAGATTTACATATTTATAATGGTTTAATACCCATTCCAGAAGATTATATTATTGGTCATGAAGCAATGGGGATTGTTGTAGAGTTAGGTAAAGGGGTAAAGAATTTAAAGAAAGGTGACCGTGTAATAGTTCCTTTTCCGGTATCTTGTGGTCATTGTTTTTATTGTGAACATGATTTATGGAGTCAATGTGACAATTCTAATCATAATGCCGAGATAGGTGGTATATTCGGATTTGGAGAGTTATTAGGAGGATATGATGGCGGTCAAGCAGAGTATTTACGAGTACCATATGCGAATGTAGGACCTAAAAAGATTGAAGAAAATTATAAGGATGAAGAAGTATTATTCTTAACAGATATATTACCTACAAGTTATTGGGCAGTTGAAAATGGTAATATCAAAGAAGGGGATACAGTTGTTGTTTTAGGTTGTGGTCCTGTAGGACTCTTAGCACAAAAATGGGCTTATTATAAAGGTGCGGATAGAGTGATAGCTGTTGATTTAGTTAATTACCGTTTAGAACATGCCCAAAAATTCAATAAAGTTGAAACATATAATCTAGAAGAATATGATAATGTTGGAGAAGAAATAAAGGAACTAACTCATGGTGGTGCTGATTGTGTAATTGATTGTGTAGGAATGGATGGAAAACTATCAATGTTTGAAAAATTAGAAACATTATTAAAACTACAAGGAGGATCAAAATCAGCTATAGAGATTGCATCACAAGCAGTAAGAAAAGGAGGAACAGTATCTATTGTTGGTGTATATGGTTCAAGATATAATAATTTTCCTTTAGGTGATTTCTTCTCAAGAAACATTACTCTAAAAATGGGGCAGTGTCCAGTTCATAAATATGTTGACCATATTTTAAATATCATAAAATATGAAAAAATTAACCCTACAGATATTATTACTCATGTATTACCATTAAATAAAGGGGAATATGCCTATAAAATTTTTGCGAACAAATTAGACAATTGCATAAAAGTAATTTTAAAACCTTAAAATAAGTTCAAATTAGACATATAATTTAATATATGTATACAAATGGTGACCCTAGTAATATTTAATAATATACAAGTGTTTTTTCATATAATAGAAGAGAAGTATGACAGAGAAAAAATTATATACAGTAATTTTTTCTATTGCTGGATTTATTATATAGGTATTAAAC
>DATCKO010000053.1:0-12723 GCA_036562215.1 Haloplasmataceae bacterium
GATATAGGTACGTTTTTTTATTTTTGCTAATTATTACATAAGTAATATATCAAAAACTTGTGAAAACATATACTAAAAATAATATTAGGAAAGGATGATAATCGTGATTGTAAATCATATCGATGAACTAATTGGCCATACTCCCATAGTAAAACTAAACTTAGATGATAACTCTGCTGAAGTATATGTCAAATTAGAGTATTTTAATCCAGGTGGTTCAGTTAAAGACCGCATCGCTCTAAAAATGATTCAAGCAGCAGAAGAAAAAAAGGAGATTAAAAAAGGTGATACTATTATTGAACCAACCAGTGGTAACACAGGTATTGGTATAGCAATGGTAGGGGCTTCTAGAGGGTATAAAGTTATAATCGTTATGCCTGAGACTATGAGTATTGAACGTCAAAAAATATTAAAAGCTTTTGGGGCTGAACTTATTTTAACAGATGGTAGTAAAGGTATGAAAGGTGCCATAGAAAAAGCTAATGAATTAGTTAATAAACATGGCTATTATATGTTAAGACAATTTGAAAATGAAAACAATGTCATAGCACACGAAGAATCGACAGCTCAAGAAATATTAAATGATTTTCCAAATGGCTTGGATTATTTTATTGCTGGAGTAGGTACAGGTGGTACGATTACTGGTGTAGGTAAGGTATTAAAACAAAAATTTCCACAAGTTAAAATTATTGCGGTAGAACCAAGTGATTCTGCGGTTCTATCAGGTATGAAACCAGGAACACATAAAATTCAAGGAATTGGGGCTGGCTTTGTTCCTAAAATCTTAAATACCGAGATATATGATGAAGTAATGAAAGTTACAACCGATGAGGCATATAATACAGCAAGAAAGTTAGCGAAAGAACAAGGCTTATTATTAGGTATTTCTTCAGGAGCAAGTATTTTTGCATCAATTAAGCTTGCTAAAAGGGTAGGATATGGTAAAAAGATTCTCGTAATTGCTCCTGATAATGGAGAAAGGTATTTAAGTACACCATTGTTTCAAGTTGAGGAATGATTATATGGCTAAAAAGAATAGCTTTTTTCAATCCATAAAAGCTCGGGACCCAGCATGTCGCGGTAACTTACATATAATCTTTTTTTATCCTGGAGTTCATGCTTTATTTTGGTATCGGATAGCTCATTTCTTCTATAAAATAAGACTTAGATTTATTGCTTTTTTTATTATGTACTGGGTACGAAACATTCTAAATATTGAGATTCATCCTGCCGCTAAAATTGGTAAACGTCTTTTTATCGATCATGGCACTGGAGTGGTCATCGGAGAGACTGCTGAAATTGGTGATGATGTGACTATTTATCATGGCGTAACATTGGGAGGTACGGGTAAAGAGCATCGTAAAAGACATCCTACTATTCAAAACAATGTCGTAATCGGTGCAGGTGCGAAGGTTCTTGGTCCGATAACGATCGGTGAGAATAGTAAGATTGGGGCAAATGCGGTCGTATTGAAGGATGTTCCACCCAATTCGACTGCAGTGGGAGTACCAGCTATAATTAAAAAAAACCACTTAAGTAATTCTTAAGTGGTATTTATTTTAGATCTTTAAAATTGATTCTCTTTAAATCTTTGATAGATGGACCATCGAGATATTTACCTTTGTAAGTAAAGCGGGAGCCATGGCAAGGGCAATCATAGGTTTTATGCTCATTGTTAAAGGTCAGAATACATTTTAAGTGTGGACATACCACATCAACAATGAATACTTCGCCATTTTCATCTTTATATACCCCATATTTTTTCCCTTTATATGATACTATTTTACCCATACCTTTTTCTACATCAAAATCTTTTGGCATTTTTTTAAATCTGTCACCAATTAAACGTCCCACACTTTTTAGATTATAACTAAAGAATTGACAGCTTAATTTATCACGCCAACGTTGTGGATTGTAAAGCGATTCATATGGTGTTTGCTTATTCGTTATGATATCGCGTGATAGTAGAGCTGCGACATGGCTTGTTACCATACCCCATTTTTTGTATCCTGTAGCTACAATTATATGAGGAAAATCTCTATTAATGCTTCCAATATATGGGATGTTGTCAAAGGTATAGTAATCTTGAGTGGAAAAACGATAAAGCACATCAGAAATACCAAAGTATTTCCTTCCAAACTTTTCTAAATTAAGATAATGAATTGGTTCACTACCAGTATGGTCACATTGATGATTTTCCCCTCCGATAAGGATTATTCTTTCATTTTCATATGGATGGGTTCTTATCGAACGAATTGGTTTTTCAACATTAATATAATCAGCATTCTCAAAATCTTGTTGGAATCTAGCCGCAATTAGATATGTTACTGATGGTTTTAATTTCGCAAAGTAAAAATTATAAGTGTCATTACATGGATAATGAGATGCTAAAATGACATAGCGTGATTTAATTTTTACATCGTTTTCTAAGATTGTATGACATAAATTATCTTCTTCATATACTTTTACGACTTTGCTGTTTTCAAAAATGTAACAATCATCTTGCTTCGCTAGTTCTTCTATTAGGGGAGTTAAGTATTTTGCAACATGAAAATGACCTTGGTTTCTAAAGCCTAGGGCACATCTTACGTAAAAAGGAAGGTTTAACTTATCTGTTAGAAAACTATTGATACCTAGTTTTTGTGCTGATGCAAATTCTTTTTCAATATTATTAACATATTTATCACATTCTGTATAGACATAACTAGTAACTGTTTCATAGTCACAATTAATTTGTAACTCATTAATGTTATCATTGATTAACTCCATAGCTTGAACATGTGAATCAACATATAATTGTGTTTTTTCAAAGCCAATTTTATTAATTAAATTTTTGTATACTAAACTTTGTTGAATGGTAACTTTTCCAGTAGTATAACCTGTGGTTCCATGAAGTAATTTATTCGCTTCTACTAAAGTTACTTTAAATCCTTCATCAGCTAAAAGATAAGCGGATACTATTCCGGTTATTCCACCACCTACGACTAAAATATCTGTTTCTAAATCTTTAGTGAGAGTAGGAAAACTTTTAAGGGGTAAGTTATCTAACCAAAGTGAATTTGTCATATTTCCTCCTAAATATAAAAATTATACTTCATATCACTTATAGTTTCGAATAATACTCTTATTTCATACCTTTTTTCATATAATTATATAAATTCTTTTATGTTTTATTAAATTCATGTTATAATATTAACGCATTCAATAAAAGGAGTTGATTTTTTTATGAGAATGGTGGATTTAATAATTAAGAAAAGGGAAAATAAAGCTCTAACAGAAGAAGAAATAAATTGGTTTATTAATGGCTATACAAATGGAGAGATTCCTGATTATCAAGTATCAAGTTTATTAATGGCCATATGTTTTCAAGATATGAATGATGAAGAACGCTATTACTTAACTAAAGCCATGGTGGAAAGTGGAGAAATCATCGATTTATCAAATGTTTTAGGAAAAACAGTTGATAAGCATTCCACAGGTGGTGTTGGTGATAAGACATCACTAGCCTTAGGACCACTCGTTGCAAGTTGTAATGTGAAACTAGCCAAAATGAGTGGTAGAGGTTTAGGACATACAGGTGGAACACTTGATAAATTGGAAGCCATACCAGGTTTTAATATTGAACTAAATGATACAGATTTCATTAAACAAGTTAATGATATTGGCATAGCCATTATTGGTCAAACTAAAGATATTTGTCCAGCTGATAAAAAACTTTATGCTCTTCGAGATGTAACAGGAACGGTGGAATCTATACCACTAATTGCTTCCTCGATAATGAGTAAGAAGATTGCAAGTGGTGCCAAAACAATCGTCTTAGATGTTAAAGTAGGTTCAGGAGCATTTATGAAAGATCTAGCTCATGCTAAAGAACTCGCTCAAGCAATGGTTAATATCGGTAAGGCTTTTGAACGTAATGTATCTGCTTTAATTACTAATATGGATGAACCATTAGGTGAAGCTATTGGTAATAGTATTGAAGTCATTGAAGCGATTGAAACACTTAAAGGCAACGGACCAAAAGATTTTACCGATTTAGTTTTAAATTTGGCAGCACATATTTTAGTTAATGCTCAAGAGGCACAAAGTATTGATGAAGCACTAAATATCTTAAAAACCCAAATTGACAATAGACAAGCTCTTGCTAAGTTACGAGAATTTATAAAAGCTCAAGGTGGTAATGATTTAGTTGTTGATGATTACTCACTTCTTCCACAAGCTAGATATCATTATCAAGTAAAGAGTCAAATGACAGGTTATATTTCTTCGATTGATGCTTTAGCTTGTGGTAATTATGCGATGAAATTAGGTGCTGGTCGAGTGACAAAAGATTCACCAATTGATTTAGCTGTAGGAATTAAAGTAAATCAAAAAATTGGCGATTATGTTGATAAAGATACAGTTATTGGAGAGATTTATAGTAATAAAGAATTAGATGAAGAAGCATTTAATGAATTTAGACAGCTATTTACTCTAAGTCAAGAAAGAGTAGAAAAACGCACCTTAATCTTAGATATTGTTAAATAATCACTATTTTACCTAAAAATACAAGTAAAAACTACACAAGTTGTGTAGTTTTTTTATTGAATATATCAAATAATAGTCATATAAAGAAATATTTAAGAGGTGTGTATATGGATAAGAAGAAAATAACTATTTTTTTATTATGGTTTTTAGTAGTGTTATGTTTTTTTACTAAAGGTAATATAAAAGCCAATCAAGATGAATTCATAAAAGGAGCTAAATCAGCTATTCTAATTGAATTAAATACAGGACAAGTTTTATATGAAAAAAAGAGCCATGAGAAATTACCACCAGCATCTATGACTAAAATAATGTCAACTTTATTAGTATTAGAGGCACTAGATAAAGGACAAATTAAAATGACCGATATCGTTACGATTTCAGAACATGCCGCAAGTTACGGTGGTTCGCAAGTTTATTTAGAACCAGGAGAACAAATGTCGGTAGAGGATTTATTTAAATGTATGGTTATTGTCAGCGCTAACGATGCTACTGTTGCCTTAGCTGAGGTAGTGAGTGGTAGTGAAGAGATGTTTGTGGAACAAATGAATCAGAAGGTAAAAGAATTAGGTTTACAAAATACACATTTTGTAGATCCAACCGGATTAAGTGATTTTAAAGATGGACATTACTCCACCGCCTATGATATGGCAATGATGGCTCGTGAATTATTAAGAAAATATGAAGATATCACCATCAGTTTTTCTAGTATCTATGAAGATTATATAAGAAAGGATACAGATAATCCTTTTTGGTTAGTTAATACCAATAAATTAGTTAAACATTTCCCAGGTATTGATGGTTTAAAAACAGGTTGGACAAGAGAAGCTGGTTATAACTTAACTGCTACTATGCGAAAGGATAAAATGCGTTTGATAAGCGTTGTGATGGGTGAGGCCAACACTTCACAAAGAAATTTTGAAACAGTTAAGTTATTGAAATATGGTTTTAGTCAATATGAATGTGTGGAGTATAAGGAAAAAAATAGTCCAATAACCGAGTACGAAAATATGTTGTTTTCTCCACAAAAAGTTAAAATTGTTACTAAAGAACCAGTAATTTTACTTACGAAAAAAGGTGTTCTTCCAGAAAATTATGAAGAAAGATATACTTTTTCCATTAGTGAAAGAGGGGCTAAAGTTGGTGATGAAGTTGGCAAACTAGAGCTAATTCATAATGGACAAGTAGTTTATACTGTCCCGCTAACTATTGATAAAGATTTATCCAAAGCCTCATTCTTCGATATAATGGGACGATTACTTAAAAATATCTTTTATTAATCATTTTATGGGACTTAGGTCCCTTTTTTATATGAAAGTATAAGAAGCAAAATGCATATAATTAGAAGAACAATATTATTAATAAAGGTGAAAATATGAATGAGACATTTGATATTGTTAAGTATATTAAGGAAGCTAAAAAGGTAACTCCTGTAAAAGCTTATATTAAAGGGTATATTAAGCCTAACAATGAATTACCTATTAAACTATTTGGTAATAATGATTTTTATATTGCCATTGGTGATTTTGAAGAGGTTAAAAAATTAATTGAAGATAATAAGGATACAATTAGTGATTATGAAATAGAAAATAATTGTCGCAACTCCGCTATTCCCCTTTTAGATTTAAAAAATATAAAAGCCCGAATTGAACCTGGAGCAATAATACGCGATAAAGTGATTATTGGAGAAGATGCGGTCATAATGATGGGAGCAGTGATTAATATTGGGGCAGAGATTGGTAGTAAGACGATGATTGATATGAATGCTGTTATTGGAGCTAGAGGAAAAATTGGTAATAATTGTCATATTGGTGCTGGAGCTGTTATTGCTGGTGTATTAGAACCTCCAAGTAGTACACCAGTTATCATAGAGGATGATTGCTTAATTGGGGCAAATGCGGTCATTCTCGAAGGAGTAAAAGTAGGTAAAGGGGCAGTAGTAGCTGCTGGTAGTGTAGTAATTGATGATGTTAAAGAAAATACGGTAGTAGGGGGAGTACCTGCTCGATTTATAAAAATGAAAGATGAAAATACCCTTGCTAAAACCAAAATAATCGATGATCTTAGATCCTAAGTTTTTTAAGCATTATTTTTCATATAATCTAAATTATCACCTTGATATGACAAAAGATAATATTTCTAATTACGAAAAGTTATATAAGTTAATGTCTTCTATCGTCGAAATGATATTATTGCCCTATGTTTTATGTTACAGTTGGTATGAAGGAGGACAGGAGTATGAGTTTATCGGTTCATATTTTCATAAAAGCTGATACTTTATTTATCCGATTATCTGGTGAATTAGATCATCATACATCTATTCATCTACGAGACCGAATAAATTCTTTAACAGATAAATTTGAAATTCGTAATATGGTTTTTAACTTAAAAAATTTACAATTCATGGATAGTAGTGGTATTGGAGTGATATTAGGAAGATATCAACATGTAAAACAGAAAAAGGGGCATTTAATTGTTTGTGAGTTAAATGCGATGATAGAAAAAATAATTCAATTATCAGGATTACTAAAAATATTAATTGTTACGAAAGATGAAGACCAAGCATCGAGTTATTTGGGGGTGGCCTAAATGAAATCAAAAAGAGACAATTATGCTGAAGTGGTATTTGATGCTATTAGTGAAAATGAAGCTTTTGCACGTATCATTGTTGCTGGATTTGTCATGCCATTAGATCCAACATTAGATAAATTAAATGAACTAAAAACGATTGTATCAGAAGCAGTGACCAATTCCATTATTCATGCTTATGACCATAAAGGTGGTCAAATTAGATTATTGATGGAAGCTTTTCGTAATGAAGTTTATCTTACAATAATCGATTATGGAAAAGGTATTGAAGATATAAATCGGGCTAAAGAATTATTTTACACTACTAAACCAGAAGAAGAACGTTCCGGTATGGGACTAACGATTATGGAAATTTTTTCTGATGAATTTTATATTAGCTCTAAATTAGGGGAAGGAACGATTATCAAAGTAAAAAAAATACTAAATCATTCTTTAGAAAAATATGCCTAAAAAGATTAATGAACATCAATTAATTGAAGAGAATTATAAATTGGTTTGGTCAGTAGTAAATAAATTTCAATACCTTCAGGAAGAAAAAGATGACCTTTTTCAATCTGGTTGTATTGGCTTAATAATGGCCGCAAAAAAATTTGATGAAAAAAGAGGTAATGCTTTTTCGACTTTTGCGATACCTTATATACTTGGAGAAATCAAAAACTATCTTCGTTCGAAAAACCATATCAAAATTAGTAAAAAGATTCTAGCAATACAACGAAAAATAAACAATATAATTGAATCTGAAGGCAATATCTCCATTAATGAGATAGCTAATAAACTTAATATGCCTTATGAAGATGTTGTTATTAGTTATAATTCACGAAGTCAAGCTTTATCATTAGAAAATGCTCTATATGATGATAACCGTACAGCACTTATAGAACTTAAAACAAGTGCAAATCAATATGATATTGACAAAACAAGTGTTGAAATCAAAGAAATCGTCAATAAGTTTAATAAATTAGAAAAGAAAATTCTTTTTTATCGCTTTTACTATGGTTTTAATCAAAATGAAATCGCTAGGCAATTAAAGATATCGCAATCAAAGGTATCACGTATTGAAAAAAGAATTACGGAAGAGGTTAAAAAGTATTATATGAGTTAAATCTTTATCATCTTAAGTCTTTAAATTAAGACAAAAGATGATTTTTTATTTTCATAAATTTCACCTTTTGACAAATATTATTAATAGATTATCAGTGGAGGTAGTTAATATGAACAAAGATTATTCAAAAATTATCAAGAAAAATGCGTTAAAACCTAATTACTTAAGAAATAGTTTTGTAGCCTTTGTAGTTGGAGGAATGATAGGAGTTATAGGTCAAGGATTATCTGATTTTTATATATATGTTTTTAAAATGACCAAAGATAATGCCAATTCGCTTATGATTGTTACCTTAATTTTGCTTTCTTCACTCACAACAGGATTAGGAATTTATGATTATTTCGGTCAATTTTCAGGAGCTGGGGCTTTTGTCCCGATAACTGGATTTGCCAACTCAATGACTAGTGCAGCTCTTGAAGGAAAAAGTGAAGGTATCACTTTAGGTATTGCTGCTAATATGTTTAAATTAGCGGGAAGTGTTATTGTCTTTGGGGTTGTGGCTGCTTATATTCTTGGTGCCATTCGTTATCTTTTCTTATCTTAGGTGATAATATGAAAAAAGCTACTTATATTTTTGATAATGTTTATTTAAAAGGAACAGGAACAGCAGTTGGTCCTATGGAAAAGCAAGGTCCATTAGGTCAATATTTTGACCGCGATTATCCAGATAATTATTGTGAAGAGAAAAATTGGGAGAGTGCTGAACAAAGGCTTTTACGTGATGCGATTAACATATCCATTGTTAATGCAGGTTTAAATGTCAAAGACATTGATCTTATATTAGCTGGTGATTTAATTAATCAAAATGTGATTAGTAACTATGTAATGCGCGATTTTGCAGTACCCTTTTTAGGAATGTACGGGGCTTGTTCAACCTCTATGCAAACCTTATTAACTGCTTCACTACTTATCAATGGTAAAGAGTTTCAACATATTGTGGCTGCTGTTAGTTCACATAATTCTACAGCCGAAAGACAGTTTCGTTATCCTACAGAATATGGGGGACCAAAACCACCTACTACAACTTATACAGTTACAGGAGCGGGTAGTGCAGTAGTATCTAGTGATAAAACTGAGATAAAAATTACATCTTGTACCATTGGAAGAGTATTCGATGCTAATCAAAAAGACCCAAATGATATGGGTTCAGCCATGGCTCCTGCTGCTAGTGATACAATAATAAAACATTTTAATGATCTTAATTTAAGTCCTGATTATTACGATTTAATAGTAACTGGTGATTTATCACAGGTTGGTTCAAAAGTATTATTAGATATCATGAAGGAAGAAGGCTTTGATATAAGTAAAATCCATGATGATTGTGGTAAACTCATTTATTCTGAGGATCAAAGAGTGTTTGCTGGAGGTAGTGGCTGCGCTTGTTGTGCTGTAGTTACTTATGGTTATATTAAGGATTTATTGAAAAAAAATCTCGTTAGACGAGTTCTTGTTGTCGCAACAGGAGCTTTACTAAATCCGGTCATCATGTTACAAAAAGAAAGTATTCCTTGTATCGCCCATGCGGTTAGTTTGGAAAAATGTGATGATTAATGAGGTGAAAAGATGATTTATTTAAATGCATTCCTAGTCTGTGGCTTAATCTGTGTTATTGGTCAATTACTTGTAGATATTTTTAAATTAACTCCAGGACATGTGACAAGTTGGTTTGTGGTTCTCGGAGCTCTACTTGACTCTTTTAATATTTATGATAATATTGTGAAATTTGCAGGAGCAGGTGCTTTAGTTCCAATTACTAGTTTTGGCCATTCCTTATTACATGGTGCATTAGCTAAAGCTGAAGAAATGGGTTTTATTGGAATTGGCATGGGGATGTTTGATTTAACTGCAAGTGGTATAACAGCGGCAATAATATTTGCTTTTTTAGTGGCGATTTTCTTTAAACCACGTAATTAGTGAAAGGAGTGACTCCTATGGGTATTCCATATCCCTTATCTAAAAAACTCGAGGAGAATGCTGATTATTTAAAGAAGATGATCGGTGTTGGATTGAGTTTTGATGTTGGAGTTCGTGAGTTTTTAATAAAAAATGTCAAAATTCAACTTTATTATTGTAATAGCTTAAACGATACTTTATCCATTATTGAATTAATAAAAGAGTTGTTATTACTAGGTGAAGATGATGTTTATTTACATAAACAAGCTTTTGAGATAATTAATAATCATTTAGCACTTCATCAAGTTATGATATCTGACGATTTAAATGAAATGATTACCTATATTCTTTCAGGTTTAATCGTGATACTCGTAGAGAATCAATCTAAGGGTTTTGCTTTAGATTTACGACACTATCCAGGTCGTAATCCGGAAGAACCGGAAACAGAAAAAACAGTTCGGGGAAGTAGAGATGGTTTTACAGAAAATATAATCATTAATGTCGGATTAATTCGGAGAAGAATTCGCGATCCTTACTTTCGGACAGAATTACATCGTGTAGGAAATTTATCAAAAACCGATGTCTGTTTACTATATATTGAAGGATTAGCTGATGATAAAATTCTTAAGAACATTCGTAATCGAATTAAAAGTATCGATGTGGATGAAATAGTCATGGCTGATAAGCATTTAGAGGAGCTTATTACCAATCAAACCTGGAATCCTTATCCTAAGGTTAGATATACAGAAAGACCAGATATTTTAGCTGTTCATTTATATGATGGTTTGATAGGAATTATGGCTGATACTTCTCCTAGTGTGATGATTGCTCCCACTACTTATTTAGAACAATTGCATCATGTTGAAGAATATCGTCAGACTCCATTTGTAGGTACATTTTTACGATTAATCCGGATAGGGGGTATTTTAGTATCTTTATTTTTAGTCCCATTATGGTTACTTTTTGTTTATCATCCAGAGTACTTACCTAAGTTCTTAAGTTTCATTGGTCCGAAAGAATCTGGCACTGTACCGATTATCATACAAATCTTAGTTGGAGAAATAGGAATTGAATTTTTACGCATGGCAGCCATTCATACTCCTACGGCTTTAAGTACAGCATTAGGAATTGTTGCAGGCGTTTTGATTGGACAAATCGCTATAGAGGTAGGATTATTTTCTCCTGAGATTGTTCTTTATGTAGCGGTTTCCGCTATTGGAGCCTATGCTACACCGAGTTATGAATTAGGTTTAGCTAATAAATTAGCTAAAATTGTTATTATAATAACAACTTACTTTTTTAATATCTGGGGTTTTATTGGTGGGACAGTTTTCTTTATTTTATTCCTTGCTTTTACGAATAGTTTTGGTAAACCTTATTTATATCCTCTTCTTCCTTTTAATTTTAAAGATTTTATGCAAATCTTTATTCGCACTACACAAAAAAGAAAGAATCATCGAAGTAAAGTAAAATCTTAATAGAGAAAGCTTGTAATTTACGAGCTTTTTTTATTTGACAAACCTTTAATAATAAAATAAAATATGGTGAAGGTGATAAAATGGAATATTTAGTGCGAATAGATGAGTTCGAAGGACCTTTAGATTTATTATTGTATTTAATCAAAGAAACCAAAATTTCCATCGATAAAATTAATGTGGCACAAATAACAAAGCAATATATTGATTTTATTCATAGCATGGAAAAATTGAATTTAGAGGTTGCTAGCGAATATTTAGTCATGGCTGCTTATCTCATTTTTATTAAAAGTAAAATGATGTTGCCTAAAGCTAGTCTTGGTGATGAAGAAATTCAATATGAAGAAAATCCAGAAGAAAAGTTAAAACAAAGATTAAAAATTTACAAATTATTTAAAGATGTTGTTCCATATTTAAGAGATTTAGAAGAAGAGCGCAGTAATTATTTAACTAAGGTACCAACTGATTTAAGTAATGAGTTTAAACTTGATAATAAGGAATTAATTACGAGTAATGTAAGTGTCTATGATTTATTGAGTGCTTATAATAAAGTTCTCAAAAGATATCAACTTCATAGACCTCATAAAACCAAGATTACTCAACAATCGATTTCAATCGATGAACGAGTCGATGAATTAAAAAGTTACTTTAAAACTAATAAAAGAGTGTGTTTTAAAGATATTTTTACTGAGGATTGCACTAAAGAATATATTATTGTAACCTTTATCGCCTTATTAGAATTAGCAAAAAATAAAGAGATTTACCTTAGCCAAGAAGATTTGTATCAAGATATTTATATTGATTATATCGCTTTAGAAAGAGATGATAGTGATGAATAGAACTGAGAAGTTAGCAGCATTAGAAGGTTTGTTATATATTGCAGGAGATGAAGGATTAACAATTGAGGAAATCTGTTTTGTTTTAGAATCTACTAAGGAAGAAGTAATAGATCTTTTAGAATCTCTTACCGATATGTACGATAATAATTTAAGAGGTATAACTATCATTAATACTGCTTCTCATTATAAGTTAGTCACTAAAAAAGAATATATTGAAGTTTATCGTAAATTATATAATGATTTAAATAAGACAAAATTAACTAGTGCCGCTTTAGAAGTATTAGGTATAATTGCCTATAAG
>DATCKO010000058.1:0-10717 GCA_036562215.1 Haloplasmataceae bacterium
GTATTAATTTGTTGATTATTATGGTAGTATCTCAATGTAAAATTAAGAAAGGGTGATATGTTATGGGAAAATTGAAATTGTCTCTTCTACTAGCTATAATTACGCTATTAATAATATTTATAAATAATAATCAAGGTCGTCTTGAATCTACTGAAAAGATTAACACTATTGAAGAAATTTTAGAAAAAGAACTAATAATTGAAGAAAATGAAACTACAACTGATAAAAATATCAATGTTCAATTAAAGGGATATTATGTAACTACGACATATACACAAAATGATAAAGTTATAACACAAGATTATATTGAATATAATAATCGTTTAACTCCTTTTTATAAAGAACAATTGACCAAAAACTACAATCGTGGTCTTATTATTAATCCCAAATATCTAGTAATTCATGAAACTGCTAATACTAGCGTAGGGGCTGATGCTTTTGCTCACTATCGTTATTGGAGTCGTGATGATAATGCCCAAGCTTCAACCCATTTCGTTGTAGATAGCGAAAAAATCTACCAAATGTTAGAACTAAATCAATCTGCTTGGCATGTGGGAGATAATAAAGGTCATTCTGATATCACTAATGTTAACTCTATTGGTATTGAAGTTGCGGTAAACCAAGATGGTGATTTTACGAAAGCTCGACAAAATGCGATTGATTTAACAATCAATATTATGCGGGAGTTAAAAATGGATATCTCACAATTAAAACGGCATTATGATGCTAGTGGAAAGTACTGTCCTACAAACATGTTACAAAATCCTGTTTTATGGGATGATTTTGTAAAACAAGTCGAAAAGGGCTTAAAAAATAATTAAGTGAGACTTATTATTAAGTAAGTCCCACTTTTTTTATTGTAAAGAAATATTCAAGAATAGTATAATGATATAAATGGAGGTTTCAAAATGCGAAAACAAATTTTTGTCGTTAGTGATATCCACGGGCATTTTAATGAGTTAATAGCTAGCTTAACTAATTGTGGATTTGAAAATAATAATCCAAGACATTGTTTAATAGTATGCGGTGATTTATTTGACCGAGGGATACAGAATAAAGAAGTATATAACTATTTAAGGTGTTTAAACAATGTGAAAATATTATTAGGCAATCATGATTTATTCTTTAAAGATTTAGATGATAATGACTCTTATCGAGTCCATTTTAATTATCGTTATAATGGCTTTGATAAAAGTGTTAGTGCTTTTAGTAATATAAATATTAAGGAATTATATGATAAATCAAATAGTGAATTAAAACAAGCTATTGAAAAAGCAACACCTGGATTTTTAGATTGGCTTGCTAATTTACCTTTCTACTATGAAACTGAAAACTATATCTTTACGCATGCTGGATTTGATTTCCAAAACGGTTTACAAAACACTTGTTGGAAAGAATTTGTTTGGTTAGAATCGGAAAGAATCGAAAATCTTGATTTAAAACAATTTAACATTCATAAAAAATTAGTTATGGGGCATCGACCAACTATTATCTTAGGTGAAAAAGACTATGATATCCACTATTCTAAAGATGGACAAAAAATATATATCGATGGAGGCGTAGCCTATGGGGGAAAAATCAATGTCTTAATAATCGAAGATGAAGAAATTTTTTAATTACTTTTTTAATAATTTTCTTTCCTGATATCTCTTATATTGATCAAATAAAATAATAGCTAGTAAACTGCATAAAAAACCACTAACAATTCCAAATAAGACATCTGTAGGAAAATGAACATATAAATATAATCTTGAAAAAGCAATAATTGCTGCTAATAATAGGGCTAAATAACTATATGGTTTTCGAAAATACTTATTAAAGACTAGTGCAGCTGCAAAGCTTGATGATGTATGTCCTGAAGGAAAAGAACTCGATTCTAGTTTTGGTATAAGTAAATCAATATCTATACCAACATAAGGTCGTGTTCGATCAAAAATATTCTTTAAGATATAATCATTAATGATTAAACTAAACAATAAAGATACAAGTCCTATAAAACCAATATATCTTGTTTTGGGACTGATTAATAATATTGCACAAATAATAATCCAGATAATCCCATAATCTCCTAATTTTGTGAAAAATACCATGATTTTATCCATATGGTCTGATCGCAAAAATTCTTGTATAAAATCAAGTATTTGGTAGTCAAGTTCTCTTATCATGATTAATCCTCCAAATATTTACATAATTATTATAATTATATTACATTATCTATCATATGCAAAGATATTATACCCTTATCATAAGCAAAAAAATAAGTAAAGGTTTGCCTTTACTTATTTTTATGAAACCCAAGGTGTTACAATATATAATATGGTCATGTAGCATTTTTGGTTCATATAACCTTATCAAAATTATATAAACAATCTAATTGGCTATAATATATATGAATCTATTAGACGAAATGGTGGTAAAGATGAAAAAAAGAGACTTATTTTCTGGTAAAATCCAAATTGATGAGTTCTTTTCTATGCAAGTAGATAAAGATAACCAAGAAATCTTAAACATCTATAATAATAACATTTTACTCGATAAATTTTTGTTAAATAAAAGAATCTTTACTCTCTTTAAAGTACTACAAACCTATATTCAAAATGAAGATGTCATTATCGATAAGAAACACCATGCTTCATTATATGGTAAAGAAATCTTTATTGAAGAAGACTTATTTATGCAACTTAAGGAGCATGACGAAAATCTTTATGTAGAATTTTATAAATATGAAAATGATAAAAGAAAAATCTTATATAGAATTAGTACAAACCATATGTCACAAAGATTATTTAGCATAATGTTGTTACCTAAAAAAGCACAAGAATATCCAGAACTATTCATCAATCCTAATGATGTTAAAGAAATAATCGATATTTTGAGTGTCATTAAAATATAAATGTTATATAGATTTCTAATCACTAAATAATTTCAATAAAATCAGTGTTAATTTCGTGAAAGATAGTAATCAAATCATTCATATTAGATGATGGATTATCAAAAGGTTCATGGGATATTTTTTCAATATTTTTTAAAGCAGTTTGTATATCATATAGACCTATTTTATTCATAATCTTTTTTCTTTGTGTCAAGTTCTTTTTGCTACTCCAATTCTGAACTTTAAAGATTTTATACATAAACATGTCATAATCTTTTTTATCTAATATCTTTGAAGTAAAAAATGATTTATGATTTAATAACCAAGTTTCAAAAGAAAAATTATTAAAAAAATATTTTCTGATTTTTGAGTATATTTGATAATTTTTTGTATTTATTTACTTTTTCTGGTTCTTTACTATTACTACATACTCCATCAATATCCTCAATATAAAAAACATACTTATCCTTATTCTTTTTCTTATATGCTAAATATCTATCATAATTACCTTTTGTTGCAACAATACTTACATTTTTAAACATTTTTAGTATATTAACCCTATTAAAATAATTTACTTCGGTTTCACCATCTACAAATAACTTAACCGGTGTTATAATATGTTTTATATGCTTACTCTTTGATTTTAACCCTTTCGTCATATTCATTAAACCCCTTTATAATATCATAAAAATCAATATCTGGTAGTGCTCCTAATCTTCCACTCTCATATAGATTTTGGTAATTAGATGAACTTCTAGTATCATTTTCACTATTTGCTTTAAAATGATTTATTGAATATATTTCAACATCATATCCTTTTCTATCAATCAAATACACTTGATCTTTCCTAAGTAAGTTAGAATCAAGCAATTTAATGTCATGGGATGTTAAAATAAATTGAGATTTTTTGTTTGCAGTTGAGTTCATTAAAAATAACAATTCTTTGGTTAATGAATGATGAAGACTATTATCTAGTTCATCTATTATTAATATTTCATTATTAAACATTGCCTTATGTATGTTAATTATAAGTCCAGCAAATTTGTTTGTTCCTAATGAATCACTTAGTAACGAAGGAACATATTTAAAATCTCCATTTTGCTTTTTATATAATGAGACTACTCGTAAAATATCAAGTATTTTTTGTAACTTCTTATTATTTACTCCTTCTTCATCTGGTTCATTTAACAAGTCATGAATAAAATCTTTTGATATATCTACATCTTGGATATCAATATTATCCAAAGCAATATCAGCTAATCTTAATGTTTCGTTAAATAACTTGCTCTTTCTTGAATCCTTTAAAAACTCGATCATTAAATCCATATTTACTTTATTATCTGTATTACTAAAAAAAGTTTATTTTGTTAAAAAAACAAGTAACAGCATTTAGATGCTTATTGCTTATAGAAAAATTATCTAATGAAGATATAAATAACCTATTATCACTAACTTTATTTAGAATTTCCACTTCAAAATCATCAATGTAATCATTGTTCCAACTATTGCCTTTGAAACTATCACGTGTAAAGATTTCATCATCGTTTATTTTTAAATATTCACTTATCTTTTTATTTTCATGAATCTCCACACCATAAGTATATATACTACCATTTTCTAGAAATTCTAATTCAAAATCAACACTTTTTATGTCATCCACTAAAAAATTTTTCATTAATTCTATAGGAAAATCATCAACATTCCCTTTTTTAAGTAATGCTTTAAATACTCTTAATCCTTCAATTAAATTTGTTTTTCCACTTTTATTCGGTCCATAAATTAAAACAGTCTTAAGTAACTTATAATTATCAATATTTAAAACATAAGATAGAAAGCTGATAATGATTCAATAGAAGGATTCTAGAAACATTAAAATAGAGAAAGGTTTAAGAAACTAAAAGGGATATAAATAAAAAGCATAAACCTAAATAAATTTAGGATTATGCCCATTTACATTAATTATTAACTTATGATTGTCTACTTTACATATTCAGTTCATTTTTTTATCTACTTATAATTTTCTAATAGTAAGTCTAAGTCCTTAACCACATCATCAACTAATTCCATATTATCTAACATCATTCCACTAGAATAAACATGTCCACCACCGCCATACTTTTCAGCAATACCATTAATAGGTATCCCTTTAGAACGTAAGCTTATTCTAATTTTGTCGGTTCTATCATCATAGATAGCTACAAAATAAGCTTTTACAGAACTGGTATTAGACAAAGTATTTACTAAAGTGTTTGATATACTAGCATTAACATGATATTTATCACAAGTTGTTTTATTAAGCTTTATATAACCCAAACCATTTGTGGTACAAGTAAAATTTTCTGCAACATATCCCCGTAAACGGGTAATATTAATGTTCTCATCATAAATATGCTGATATACCTCATTTAAATTAATAGAATAGTCTAATAATAGCGTTACTAATTCAAAAGTCCGTTTATTAACTACAGGAGTAATAAAACGATTGGTATCGGTTATCATCCCATATAATAAAGCTTTAGCTCCCTCATTAGATAATTTTAAACAATGCTTATTTTGTCTAAAGAAATCAGTTATCATTTCACAACAAGAAGCATAACTAGTATCAATCCATTCATAATCACAATATTTTGTGACAAAAGGATGATGGTCAATTTTAATTAGTTCCTTTCCTTTTTGATAACGTAAATCAGAAATGCGGTCAGTATTTGCGACATCTAATACAAACACTAGTGCTTTTTCATATATTTCATCATCAATGTGGTCCATTCTACCTAGATAAAAGAATTCTTCTTCCTCATCACCAACTACATAAACTTTTTTGTCTTTAAAAGAATTGATAATGATATCTTTTAGTCCTAATTGACTACCCATACAATCTCCATCAGGTCTATTATGACGATGAATTATTATGATGTTATGCTCGCGTATTTTATTTAGTATGTAATTCATATGTACCTCCAATTTATTTCTATACTATTATACATAAAACGGCCAAAAAATACTATTCCTTTGAGTATATAAAAGAATAAAAAAACACCTTCCTTCGGGAAAGTGTTTATTTAAATCTCCTACGGAAGAAAGCTGGAACATCAAGATCTTCTTCTTCCTCTTTTTTCTTTGCTTCATCTTTATCTAAGTCAATCTCAACTGGTTTAGTGTCCTTAAGGTTAACATTAGCCTTTAAGGATTTTAAATCGGTTGGTTTAGATTTCGTATAATCAAAACCAGTGGCAATAACCGTTACGATTATTTCATCATCTAAATCAGTATTAATGGCAGCTCCATGGATAACGTTAATATCAGAATTAGCAGCATTTTGAATCGCATTTACGGCATCATTAACTTCATATAGAGTAAGTGATGTACCACCAGTAATATTAATTATGGCATCAGTTGCACCATCAATATCGGTTTCAAGTAATGGACTATTAATTGCTCTCATGGCTGCCTCTACTGCTCTATTTTCCCCACTTGCAATTCCAATTCCCATTAAAGCTGTACCTTTATTGGCCATTACAGTTTTTATATCAGCAAAGTCAAGATTAATTAACCCAGGAATCGCTACAATTTCCGCAATACCTTGTACACCTTGACGAAGTACATTATCAGCTTCTCTAAAAGCTTCTAACATAGGTGTATCTCTTTCCACAATTTGGAGTAAACGGTCATTAGGGATAACAATCATAGTATCAACATTTTTACGTAATTCTTCTAATCCAGCATTAGCATGAGCCATGCGTTTTTTTCCTTCAAAGGTAAATGGCTTGGTCACAATTCCCACAGTTAGGGCACCAGACTCCTTCGCAATCTTCGCAATTATTGGACCAGCACCAGTTCCTGTTCCTCCACCTAAACCAGCAGTAATGAAAACCATGTCAGCACCTTTAATCATATTCTCCAAATCTTTAATGCTTTCTTCAGCTGCTTTTCTTCCTATTTCTGGGTCTGCACCAGCCCCAAGACCTCTAGTTAATTCTTTACCAAGTTGTATTCTTGTCTGTGCTTTAGATAAACGTAAAACTTGGGCATCTGTATTACAAACAACAAACTCCACACCCTGAACTTCATTTTCTATCATTCGATCAACAGCGTTTGAACCGCCACCGCCAACACCGATAACTTTTATTTTAGGCATTTGGTCAAATTCATTATCAAAACCAAACATCGTACTTTCCTCCTTCAACAGTACTAAATAATATTATAATGTAAAAGCTAATAATTTTCATTAATAATTTTTAAATAGTTGAATTATTTATTATTAAATACTACCATCTCATATTTTTCTTCAAATAATTGTTCTAAGTATAAAATATTGTATTGACCACTGATAATTGAGGAATATTTAGGGTGTCTTGTTCCTATCAAATTAGGTGAACGAATCGCAACATTTTCTCCAAAGTTATTCTTAAATAATTTCTCAAAGTTCTCAATAGCTACTCCTCCACCTATTAAGACATATTGCATAATCTTGCTCTTTAAACCACTCTCTAATAAATATCTTTTTATCACTCTTATGATATCTAAATATTTTTCTTCAATAATTTGCGCAACATATTCACTAGTTATATAAGTAATAGAACCATCATTTAAACGTTGTTCTAATACTACTTCATCTGTTGCTTCTTTGGCAATACAATTTCCATGTGTAATCTTAAAGTCTTCGGCATCATCATACAGTAAATTAAGTTTATTCTTTAGTGCTTCGGTTACTATACTAGTGCCAATTTTAAATGTTTCACTAGATTGAATCATTTGATTACTAAATATCGAGATTGTAGTGGAATTAGCACCTATATCGATAACACATGTAAACCGTGACATTTCTTCTCTTGTTAATAAAGAACGCTTATAACCTACCACATTAGGTATGATATCAATTACTTCAATTCCTAATTTTTCTATTATGGAAATATAATCATAAATCATTTGCTGGTTTTCATAAGCAATCTCTAAACTTGCGTAAATTTCACGTGTTGCCTCACCAATCGGATTATCGATGTGTTTTTTCATCTTTAATGAGGTAAAACTATTAGGATATATTGCGGCAATCTCCCCATAATTTTCTTTAGATTTGCTTTCTTCCTCATATACTTTATTAAAGAGATTTTTTATATGCTTACCTCTTACGCGATTATCAGTTATCGTAATATCATAACTAACATTTTTTGTTTTCAAATTAATACTAGGTAACATTAAGACAACTCTTTTAATTTTAGCGGCAAGAAAATCTTCACATTTGGATATTAGCTTTTTAGCATCATTATAAACCTGTGCTTTATCTATTATAGCTCCAACTTGAATTCCTTTTGTTAACTGCTCATCAATAAACAAAATATTTTGTTTTTGATCCCAAAATTCTGAAACTAGTAATTTAATAGAATGTGTTCCAAATTCTATTGATGCGTATATATTATTAATCATTTTATCACCAACTTTCACTAGTTCATATACCATAATTTTACACTATTTTCTTTATTAAAAAAAGTAATTTTAAATTAATTATCAAAAATATATTACTATTATATCATAGAAATTTTTAGAAAAAATAAAAAATTCCCATATTTTATATGAGAATTCATCACCAATTAAAAAATTCAATTTCCGGAACTAATACTGTTCCTGTCTGTTCATAGACTTTTTTTATTACATACTCAATTAAGTTTTTAATATCATCGCTCGTCGCATTATTATAATTAATAATAAAATTACAATGTTTACAACTAACTTTGGCTCCACCAATACTATAACCTCTTAACCCAGCCTTATCAATTAATAGATAGGCATGAGTACCAGTTGGATTTTTAAAAGTTGAACCACCACAAGGATAATTTAAAGGTTGGGTGTTTATTCGCCGTTCTTTTCGCTTTTCAAGTAACGCTTTAATATCCTCTTTTTTACCTTTTTCTAATTTTAATGTAGCTTCTAATATAAGCAAGGGCTTAATTGATTGTAACCGAGAATGACGATATGCATATTGTAAATCTTGATTAGACATTTTAACTAGTTTTCCTTCTTGATTTAATAAAATAACATTCTTTATTACATCTTTCATTTCTTTGTTGTAAGCTCCAGCATTCATATACACTGCTCCACCGATTGTACCTGGTATACCTCCTAAAAATTCAAGACCTTGTAATTCATAATCAATCATATCATAAGCAAGTTTTACTAAAGAATAACCACTTTCTACTACGACTTCTTCACCTATGATATTTATTTTATTTAAAGCTTTATTCGTTTTTATTACTACTCCTTGAAAATTTTTATCAGAAGGAAGTAAATTTGATGCATTACCAATTATTTTAAAGGGAATTTCTTGATCCTTTAAAAATGTGACCAAATCGATAATTTGCTTTTTGGTTTCAGGTATCACAAAGATACTAGCTTTTCCGCCGACACGAAATGTGGTGTATTTAGATAAGGGTTCATTATAATAAACATTGGGAAATTGATTTTCTTCTAAATACTTCTTCACCTCAAACATTACATCACCCTAATTCACAATACTATTAATTAATTCCAGAAACTTATCACAACTATTAGGAATGCCACTTTTTTTATTATTGAGACGTAGTAAACTTCTTTTAAAAGGATCATCTAATAAAGAAATGATTTGAGAAAAGAAATCATCTTCATTAAGTTCTTTCTCTTTAATCATGATTGCTCCTTTATTATTTACTAAGCTCAAAGCATTCTTTTCTTGATGATTATTAGTCACATATGGAGAAGGAATTAAAATGGTAGGAATACCTATTGCACATATTTCTGATAATGTAGTTGCTCCCGCTCTACAAATAACTAAATCCGCATGTAATAAATATTCTGGCATATTATCAATATATGCTTTGATATGAACATTGGGCTGAAGTTTTAGATTTTTTATGTCATTCATTATCTTCTCATAATGTGTTTTACCTGTGACAAAAACAATTTCTAAATCTTTTCTGCGCATTAACCTAGGTAATATTTTTACTACTTCATCATTAACATATTGTGCTCCTAATGAACCCATAAAAATTAGAATTAATTTTTTATCTTCCTGTAAACCTAATTCCTCCTTCTTTTTTTTCGGTGTTTCAAGGACCTCTTGGCTACGAGGATTTCCAGTTAACACCACCTTCTCTTCTTTAAAATACTTTTTACTATCCAAAAAGCTTATCGCAATTTTCGTACAATAACGAGATAATAATTTATTAGTGAAACCAGGGATACTATTTTGTTCATGAATTATTGTTTTTACTTTCTTTTTTGCACCAGCAAAAACAACTGGAGCACATACATAACCACCCGTTCCAATAATACAATCAGGTTTATAGTTATTAATAATCTTTTTGGATTGACAACAAGCTTTAATAAATTGATAGAATGTTTTAATATTTAGATAAATTTTTTTTCGATATAGACTACTGACTTTAATACCGATAAAAGGAATGTTTTCTTGTAAACATATTTTTTCTTCTTGAGAGTTTAGTTTTCCAATATATAATATTTCCGTATCAGGCTCTTTTTTTCTTATAAACTTGATTAAAGCGATAGCTGGATAAATATGCCCACCAGTACCGCCACCACAAAATAATAATCTCATTGAATCACCTCTTCATATCTTGGTCATTTTATTTAAAAAAATACTAGTATTCCTTTTGATGTTTACTGATATTTAAAATGATTCCAACTCCTAGTAAAGTAACTGTCAAACTAGAACCACCATAACTTAAAAAAGGTAGAGTAATACCAGTTACTGGTAACAAACCGATAACAACACCAATATTGATAAAGAATTGAACAAAAATTAATAGAGTTATTCCCATAGCTAAAAACTTACCAAACAAATCACTTGCCTTAAAG
>DATCKO010000059.1:0-4721 GCA_036562215.1 Haloplasmataceae bacterium
ATCGGTACAATTAAGGAAATTGGTCCTGATTTTCCAAATAAAGATTTAAAAGTTGGCGATAAGATTGCAACTTTAGTTTCTTTAACGCTTACACCTTTAAAAATTGAAGAAATTATTGATATTAAATTAGATACAGATCAAGTTGATGTAAAAGCACAAGCCATTTTATTTGCCTCTGGTATTTATTCTGTACTTCCTGATGATATGCCAGAAAAATTAGCTCTTGCGGCTCTAGATGTTGCTGGTGCGCCTGCTCAAGTTGATAAACTTGTAAAAGAAGGAGATAGCGTTGCCATTATTGGTGCTGCTGGTAAATCAGGTATCTTATGTTGCTACCAAGCTATGAAAAAAGTTGGTCCTAACGGAAAAGTTATTGCTGTAGTAAAAAATGATCAACGTAAAGAAGAATTATTTGAATTAGGTTATGTAACTGATGTTGTATTAGCAGATGCTACAAATGCTGTAGAAGTATATGAAGGTGTTTTAGCAGCTAACAATAATGAACAAGTGGATGTTACAATCAATGTTGTTAATGTTCCTAATACGGAAATGTCAAGTATCTTAATTACTAAAGACACTGGTATTGTTTACTTCTTCTCAATGGCTACATCATTTACAAAAGCTGCTTTAGGAGCTGAAGGTATCGGTACAGATGTAACTATGTTAATCGGTAACGGTTATTCGAAAAACCATGATCAAATTACTCTAAATATATTACGTGAATCAGAAAAAATTAGAAAAATATTTGAAAATAAATACTTATAGAGGTGAGATATTTGATAAAAATTAATGAGGAGTATCTGGAAAGAAGAAAAAAATACTTTCCAAATGTGACAGATGATGAATGGTCAGATTGGCATTGGCAAGTAAAGAATCGTATTACTTCACTAGATACTTTAGAAAAATATATTAAATTGCAACCAGAAGAAAAAGAAGCTATTCAAAAAGTATTAGGTAAATTTAGAATGGCTATTACTCCATATTATTTAACATTAATGGACCCTGATGATCCAAAATGTCCGATTCGTATGCAAGCTATACCATCGATTAATGAGTTACATATTAGTAATCATGACTTTGTTGACCCATTACATGAAGATGTTGATTCACCTGTCCCAGGAATTACCCACCGATATCCAGACCGTGTTTTATTCTTAATTACTGATATGTGTTCGATGTATTGTCGTCATTGTACACGTAGACGTTTTGCAGGTCAAAATGACCACGATCGGGATAAATCGAATATCGATGCAGGTATAGAATATATTAGAAATCATCCTGAAGTAAGAGATGTACTCTTATCAGGAGGAGACGCTTTCTTAGTTAGTGATGAAAAGATTGAATATATATTAAAAGCTTTAAGAGCCATACCTCATGTAGAAATCATTCGTTTTGGTACTAGAACTCCAGTTGTAATGCCACAACGTATAACTGATGATTTAGTTAATATGTTAAAAAAATATCATCCTATTTGGGTTAATACCCATTTCAATCATGTGAAGGAGTTTACAAAAGAGTCGCAAATGGCAGTTGCTAAAATGGCTGATGCGGGAATTCCTTTGGGTAATCAATCAGTACTTTTAAGAGGCGTTAACGATAATGTTCATACGATGAAAGAATTAGTTCATAATTTAGTATATAATCGTATTCGTCCATATTATATTTATCAATGTGATTTATCGATGGGAATTGAACATTTCCGTACCCCTGTATCAAAAGGAATTGAAATTATTGAAGGATTAAGAGGACATACCTCTGGATATGCCGTTCCAACCTTTGTGGTCGATGCTCCAGGTGGTGGTGGAAAGATTCCGGTTATGCCACAATATGTGATTTCACAAGCTCCTGGTAAAGTTGTTTTAAGAAATTACAAAGGTATGATAACTACTTACTATGAACCAGTTGATTATAAAGAAGAGAATAATGGTAATAATAATGAGAAATCAGTTGGCGTTGCCAAATTATTAAATGGAGAACAATTATATATTGAAACTAAAGAATAAAATGTTGGATTTAATAACTAAACATAAAGTCATCTCTATCATTGGAATGGCTAAAAATGTGGGAAAAACTACGACCCTTAACTATATATTAGAAAAGATTACTGATAAAACCATTGGTTTAACATCTGTAGGTAGAGATGGGGAAAAAGAAGATATCGT
Source organism: Haloplasmataceae bacterium (assembly GCA_036562215.1). Taxonomy (GTDB): domain Bacteria; phylum Bacillota_I; class Bacilli_A; order Haloplasmatales; family Haloplasmataceae; genus CALFRW01. The sequence goes on from DATCKO010000059.1 coordinate 2,163, forward strand.
AAGCCATTTGCCTAAACCACGCATTTATATAAAAGCTGGTACCATTGTTGCTACTACTAATCATTGCTTAAATAATTCTGATTTTACAAAGCAAATACTTAAGAGTACTAATATCTTAACGCCATTAGGTGAAGTGGTAATAGTAAAAGCCTTAAGTGATGGGTATGTTGATTTAGCTGGTCCTTCATTTAATGAACAGTTAAAAATAATCGTTAGGCTTTTAGAGTCTTTAGGCTCAGAACTAACCATAATAGATGGTGCTTTTAGCCGTAAAACAATTGCTAATAACTTAGTAAGTGAAGCAGCGATTTTATGTACTGGGGCTGCCTATGATCCCGATATTAATAAAGTAGTAGAAGATACAGCTCATATTATAGAACTTTTTGCCATCGAAGAAGTACATGAAGATTTAAAAGAAGACTTTAGTGCGATTATGCATAAAAACAAAGTGGCAATTATTGATAAAAATAATGAACTTATTATTCCCCATATTACTACCGTCTTAAATAATGCGAAAGCAATTGTAAATGAGTTGAGTGAATCTTCCAAGTTTCTTATTATCAATGGGGCTATTACTGATGAATTAATTATTGCCTTATATAACAATCGGCAAAAGTTATCTCAACTAACAATTATTATTAAACATCCAACGAATTGCTTATTTACTAAAGAAGCAAAAAGGAAACTAGATTTTACCAATATTAGAATTAAATGTTTAAGCAAGACTGATATTATTTCTTTAACCATTAATCCGACATCACCTATGGGATTATCATTTAATGAATTAGAATTTAAGGCTTTATTAAAACAGAAGATTGTAAAGCCAATATATAATGTTTTGAGGGATGTTAATGAATAATTTTATCAATGAAAAATTACTCTCTATAATTGGTTTTGATTATATTGTAGGGGAATTAAATATTCAAAGTAGTTATGGTAAAAACTATTTTAAGAAACTTCTACCTTTTTCTACAAAAGAAGAATTAGAAAAAGAGTATTCATATATTGAGTTATATATGGGCTATTTAGATGAGCTAATAGAACTTGATGACTTATTTATGCATTTAAAAGATATTAATTCATCTCTTAAGAAATGCGAAAATGGTTATGTTTTAGATATCGTGGATTTATATGAAATTAAAGTACAAGCCTTAATAATTGATAAAATTAGTAAAATAACTAATCCTTTAAAACTAGATTCTTTTGTCCTTGAAGATTGTCAAGAAGTACTTTCTTTATTATCAGATAATGATAATTACACTCCTGATTTTTATCTTTATAATGCTTACTCTGACAATTTATCAAGGATTCGCAAAAGAAAAAGAGAAATTGAAAGGCAAATACGTGATAATCCAATAGAAAAAGAACAATTATTAGAATTACGTCATGAATTAGTCATCGCCGAGCAAGAAGAAGAGTTAAAAGTAAGAACTGATTTAAGTAAAAAATTAAGGCCACTCATGAAGATAATAAGAAGTAATATACATAAATTAAGTCATATGGACGTCTTAATTGCTAAGGCACGACTAGCAAAAAAATATCATCTCGTAAAACCGATAATAACAGATAAAAATTTAGTGCTATCTAATATGGAGCATCCTTTAATAAGTAAAAATGTTTGTGAACAGGGAAATCGTTATACCAAAAATACTATATCTATGTCATGCGGTACAACTATTATTACAGGGGCTAATATGGGGGGCAAATCCTCGATAATCAAAACAATTGCCTTTAATGTATATTTAGCTCATTTAGGTTTTTATGTTTTTGCTGATTATTGCGAATTTCCTTTGTTAAATGGAATATTATATTTAGGTTTAGATACTGATAATAATGCTCATGGTTTATCGACTTTTGGACAAGAAATCGTCTTATTAAATGAGATTGTACGTAAAATGAAAAAAGGTAGTTATTTAATTTGTATTGATGAATTTGCTCGTTCTACAAATCCCTATGAAGGACAAAAATTTGTTAAAGCTTTAGCGAAATTTGCGAATAATTATTCATCATATACTTTAATAGCCACCCATTATGATAATATTGCCGATAATACTATGGCTCATTATCAAATTACGGGACTTAAAGAAGTAAAAATCGATGAAAGTAAATCCTTTTTATATAATATTAATCAATTAATGGATTATACACTAATTAAAGTCAATAGCGAAAGCGATGTACCTAAAGAAGCATATAAAGTGGCTAAAATTTTACAAATTGATGATGATTTTCAAAAATTTTTAGATGTCAGTTATAAGGAGTGAGGGTTATGACAAAACTTAACTTAGATTTTGATATAGTAAAAAAAGCACGAATGCATGCGAAAAATATTGCCATTGATGTACAAAAATTTATTGATATACATACTACTGTAACGGTTGAAAGAGCAGTTTGTCGATTACTTGGAATCGATGGAGTGAATAAAGAGAATGTTCCCTTACCAAATGTTTTAGTTGATCATATAAAGGATAATGGTGATATCGCTAAAGGAGTATGTTTTTATATTGGTAATGCGATGTTGGAAACAGGCCTAACTCCGCAAGAAATTGCTGTGAAAACAGC
>DATCKO010000061.1:0-7887 GCA_036562215.1 Haloplasmataceae bacterium
GTAATATATTTATCTGGGCTATTTTTTAAATAATTTTGCACAGGATGGCTTGTTAAATAAAAACCTAAATAAACTTTTTCTTTTTTCATCAGTTCTTCAACTGGATATTCACAAGAATTCTCTATTTCAATTTTATCGGAAAAATAGCCACTTGGATTAAAACGATAGAAATCTATTATCTTATTATAATTCTCTATTAGTGTTTTTTTGGTATAAGAGAATTCATCTAAAGCTCCTGAAAAAACTAACGCTTCGAAGGTATTTTGCTTAATGATCTCTTTACAACGATTCATAAAATCAAATAAATTTTTAAATTTACCTTTATTACGTTCATTAATAATAGCTTGAGATATACTTGGTCCTATACCTTTAATAACTAAGAAAGACATCCTAATACTATTGTTACTCTCTATTTGATAATTATTATAACTTTCATTAATTGATAAAGGTAATATTTTTATACCATATCTTATACTATCTCTAATATATTTATTAGTTTGCGATTCACTTCCGATAACATTTGTTAGCATGACTACCATAAACTCTATTAAGAAATTAGCTTTTAAATAAGCCATTTGGTAAGAAATCAAAGCATAGGCAACAGAATGGCTTCGATTAAATCCATAATCACCAAAGCGAACAATATAATCATATAAAATCTCACTAGTATCTTTATCATAACCATTATTGATTGCTTTAGAAACAAATTTAAGTCTTTCGTTTTCAATAACTTCTTTTTGCTTTTTACTAATCGCTCTTCTTAATAAATCTGCTTCTCCTAGACTATAACCAGCAATTTTTTGTACTATCATCATAATCTGTTCTTGATAGACAATTATGCCATAGGTACTTCTTAAAATAGGTATTAAATCATTATGTAAATAGGTAATTTTTTCTTTGTTGTTTTTTCGCGCAATAAAATGAGGTATGTTGGCCATTGGACCAGGCCTATATAATGCATTTACTGCGACAATATCTTCAAAACATTGAGCATTAATTTCTTGTAAGACCTCTCTCATACCTTTAGACTCTAACTGAAAGATACCAGTAGTATCTCCACGAGCGATGAGCCGATAAGTTTTTTGATTATCTAATGGAATTTTATTAATATCAATTTCAATATTATGGTTTTTCTTAATCAAATTAATAATCTGATTTATGGCACTTAAGTTCCTAATGCCTAGAAAGTCCATTTTTATTAAACCTAAATTTTCTAAATCTAAAGCCTCAAATTGGGTTTGATAAACATCATCAATACTTGGTTGAAGAGCGGTAATGTCTCTTAAATCCTTTTCACAGATGATGATTCCAGCTGCATGAGTCGTAGTATTTCGAGGAATATTTTCTATTTTTTGTGCAATATCTAATAAATACCTAATATCCCGATATTCATAAATAACCTTTTGTAATTGTTCATTATTTTGAATATTTTCTATTATACTAATATTAGAATCAATGTAAGTAATGATTTCATTGATACGAAACTCTTTTAACCCCATTGCTTTACCTAATTCTCTAATTGCACTTCGTGATTGAAAAGTCCCAAAAGCAATGATATGAGCTACATGATATTTACCATACTTATTTTGGACATATTTTATGACTTCTTCTCTACGGTCATCTTGAAAATCTAAATCAATATCAGGAAGGGAAATTCTTTCAGGATTTAGAAATCTTTCAAAAAGTAATTGATACTCGATAGGATCAATGTTTGTGATACCTAATACATAAGCTACAAGACTTCCAGCAGATGATCCTCTACCTGGTCCTACATAAATTTGCTTGTTTTTGGCATATTTAACAAAATCATAAACGATAAGAAAATAATCAGCAAAATTCATCTTTTCAATAACTGATAACTCATACTTTAATCGTTCAAGGTACTCTGCAGGGATATTTTTCGTATTTAATCTTTTTTCTAATCCTTTCTTACAAAGAGCTTTTAAAAAAGAGAGGCTAGAAACATTATTTTCAGTTTGATACTTAGGTAAATAAACACTATTAAATTCAATTGTCACATTACATTGTTCACTAATTTTCTCCATATTCTCTAAAGCAGTGGGATAATTCGCAAAATAGGTTAAGAATTTTTGTGGTTCAAGTAAATATTGATGATTCATATAAATCTTAATTTCATTTGGAGAAATAGTATATCCTTTATCAATTGCTTCTATGTAACTAAGGATTAAGGCATCGCTTTCATTTAAATAACGCACTTCATTTAAAGCTACAATCTTAATCTCGTGTTTATGAGCATATTCTATAACTCTTTTATTCATTAAAGAAATATTATCGGTTATTTCAGGAAAAATTCCTAAATATAAATCAGAGGTAAATATACTCTTTAAATCAATATTCGGTAATGTCGTTATAATGCAAATTAAATCTTGATGATAGTCACTTAAATCATTAATTGTTAACTTGTTATCATTAAGCTTAACTAAAGATGCAATTCTTAGAATGTTTTTATAACCTTCATTATTTTTAGCTAATAAAACAAGTGGTATAATTCCATCAAGAAAAACATTAATACCAATAAGTGGTTTAATGTTGTATTCTTGGCAAGCTTGATAAAATTTAATTATGCCATAGACATTATTTTCATCAGTAATTGCTAAGGCTTTTAAATGATATTCACTAGCTCTTTTTACATATTCTTCGATTCTTAAGCAACTTTTAAGTAAGGAATATACTGTTTTAGTGTATAGTTGGGTATACATTATGACACCTCTGATTAGTTTATATAAATATATTATACTAAATAATTTAAATTAATTAAATATTTATAACACAGATAAAAAATGTTATAATGTTATAGAAAAATAACAGAAAGGAAGGTCGTACATTTGTATATTCTACTCCAAAAATTTAAAGAAGTAATAATATCAGTACTACCTATAACGATTATTGTCTTAATATTAAATTACACCCTTTTTCAGTTTGAACCAGCACAACCATTAGAAACTGCCCAAATCATCAGATTTATAATTGGTTCACTAATAATCATTATCGGGATGTCCATCTTTCTTTTTGGTGTTGATATCGCCATTACTCCACTCGGTAAAATGTTAGGAACAACTTTGACTAAAAGCAATAGTGTTTTTATTGTTGGTATCGTTGGTTTAGTACTCGGATTCTTAATATCCATAGCTGAACCAGCCTTACATATTTTAGCAGGTCAAGTAAATACTGTGACTAATGGTGAAATATCTTATTGGAGTTTAATAATTGCTGTTAGTATTGGTCTAGCCATAATGGTATCATTAGGTTTATTAAGAACGATTTTTAATATCGCCCTTAATAAATTACTCTTAATCTTATATTTAATTATTTTTGTTTTTTCTTTATTTACACCAAAAGAATTCATGGTTATTGCTTTTGATTCTTCAGGAGCAACCACTGGAGCTATGGCTGTACCATTTTTATTATCACTTTGTTTAGGGATATCTTCATTAAAGAAAAAAGGAAAAAGTAGCGAAGAAGATAGTTTTGGACTTGTTGCTATTGCATCAGCTGGAGCTATACTAGGTGTTTTAATCATGGGTGTCTTTTCCAATGCTCAAAATTTTACCGGTGATTTAAATTCTGATACACCACAATCTACTAGTATCATAGGACCATTTATTGAACTATTACCGCAACAAATTAGAGATGTTTTAATAGCTTTATCTCCATTACTTTTATTATTTATCATCATGCAAATTGTCTCTTTTAAACTTCCTAAAAAGCAAGTCAAAAAAATACTAAAAGGTATGGTTTATACTACAATAGGACTAATACTTTTCTTATTAGGCGTTAACGCGGGCTTTATGGAAGTCGGAAAAGAAGTTGGTTATATAATGACTCTAATAAAACATGATTGGCTAATTGTATTAGTTGGATTTATATTAGGGTTAGTTATCATTTTAGCTGAACCAGCTGTGTATGTATTAATAAGACAAATTGAAGATGTTACTAGTGGTTCATTGAAAAAAATGTCTGTTGTAATAGCCTTAGGGATTGGTGTTGCGAGTGCTGTTTGTCTATCAATGATAAGAGTACTCACACCTAGCCTTGAATTATGGCATTATTTATTACCAGGCTACATTATAGCCTTCACATTAAGTTTTATTGTTCCAGAAATATTTGTTGGTATGGCTTTTGACTCTGGTGGAGTTGCTTCTGGGCCGATGATTGGTACATTTATCTTCGCCTATGTACAAGGTGTCGCTAATGGAAAGAATGCCAATCTATTAACAGATGGTTTTGGAATGATTTCTATGGTAGCCTTAACACCTCTAATCGCTTTACAAATCCTTGGATTAATCTATAAAATAAAACTCAGAAAAGGAGGTTTAAAATCATAATGGAAAACATCACTGTAAATCATGAACTGATAGTTGCCATTGTCGATTTTGGTAAGGGGAGCAAAATTTACAAATTAGCTAAAAATTATGGCGTAAGTGGAGCCACCTTTTTCTTAGGCCATGGTACAGTAAATAACTATATTCTAAAATTACTTGATTTAACAGATGTCAGAAAAGAAATCGTTATGATGCTGGCAAAAAAAGAAAATGCCTATCAAGCAATTGAAGCAATTAGTAAAAAATTTCATTTTGATAAACCCAATCATGGTATTGCCTTTACAGTATCTATCGAAGATATCTTTGGCGTAAGAAATGTTGATAAGGTAGTTAAAGAAAATAAGAAAAGGAGTCAAGAAAAGAAAATGTATAATGCGATTTTCGTTGTTGCCGATAAAGGTAAAGCTGATAATATAATTACCTCTGCAGTAAATGCTGGTTCTAAAGGAGCTACCGTCATAAACGGAAGAGGTTCTGGTATCCATGAACAAAAAGTATTATTCAACTTTCCGATTGAACCAGAAAAAGATATCGTATTAATTATTACTGAAAAAGAAATAACTAATAATGTAACCACAGCCATTAGGAATGACTTAAAAATTGATGAACCAGGAATGGGAATAATGTTTGTAATAGATATTAATGAAGCCTATGGTCTATATTAAAAAAACCTGAATAATTCAGGTTTTTATTTTTGAATAAATTTCATCGTATCCCGAGCAATCATAACTTCTTCATTAGTTGGAATTACAAATACTTTAATCTTCGAATCAGTTGTTGAGATTAATCTCTCTTGTCCCATTACCTTATTTGCTTCCTCATCTAATTTAATTCCTAAAGCACTTAATCGTTCTACTATGGCTTTACGCGCTGGCTCACTATTTTCACCAATTCCAGCAGTAAACACAATCGCATCACAACCACCAAGAAGTATATAATAAGCACCTATATAATCACAAACCCGTTTTGTAAATAAATTAAAGGCTTGAAGACAATAGGTATCATTATTTTCCATACCATTAACAATATCACGCATATCAGAAGATTTTAAAGAAATGCCTTTTAAACCGGAGTCATGATTTAAAGCATCTATAGCCTCCGTTATTGTCCAATGTTCTTTTTCCATAATCATAGGTAGAATTGATGGATCAATATCACCCGACCGTGTTCCCATCATAATACCTGCTAAAGGTGTAAAACCCATTGAAGTATCTATAGATTTACCATCCTTAACTGCGGTAATCGAACCCCCATTTCCAATATGTACGGTAATGATTTTCGTATTTTCTGGGCCCTTTCCTAACAATTCAATAGCTCGTTGTGACACATACTTATGACTTGTTCCATGAAAACCATATTTTCTCACACCATATTTTTCATACCAAGTATATGGAACGGGATATAAATAAGCATCCTTAGACATCGTTTGGTGAAATGCTGTATCAAAAACCGCAACATGTGGTACATTAGGTAAGATTTCTTGGAATGCTTTTATTCCAGTAGCATTAGCGGGATTATGAAGCGGAGCTAAATCTTTTAAGCGCTCAATCTCATTAAGAACTTCTTCGTTTATTAATACAGAATCGTTAAACTTTTCACCACCATGGACTACTCGATGCCCTACTCCACTAATCTCATCATAACTTTTCACAATCTTCATGTCAATTAATGCATCAAGAACGATTTGCACTGCTACCGAATGATTAATAATAGGTTTCGTATACTTATTTTTACTACCATTGACCTTGATAGTAAAAATAGCATCATTAAAACCAATACGTTCAATTAGTCCAGATGCAATTACTTTTTCTTGGGGCATATCAAGTAGTTGAAACTTAAGTGAAGATGACCCAGCGTTTACTGCTAAAATTTTCATTTAAAAGACCTCCAATTATGATTTTATATTGTGTTTATACCAATGATTTATTTTATCAAAGGCTATTTTTACCTTAACTTGTTCTGAAAAACTTGGGAAAGATAACATTAAGATTTCGCGAGTAACTGAGACATTTTCGCCTTTTTTACGTAAAATCAAAATACTTTTTTGCTGACTTATATCTTTAAACATATCACTAGGTAATTGTAATATGGCTTGAATATAACTATTTTGCAAAATAATATTTTTCATAACATCATTTTTTGGGTGATCAAAGAAATTATTGGGAATAAGATATATCATATAGCTTCCAGACTTAGCATATTTAAACAAATTTTCTATCATAAGATAAGGCTTATATGTTATTTTGTCCTTGATGTTAACTATTTCATCAGTTGGTAAGTCACTTATTATTAAATCAACTGGTGGCACTAACATTTTATCTAAATTATCCTGATTAAAAAATTCTACTTCATATTCTAGTAATTCAGCTAAATAATAAGCAATGTTGATATATTTGGAATTAATATCTACTCCATAAATCTTTCCAACATGAACATTAGTATTATTTAAAAAGGAAAAAAGTAGGTTACCACTACCAACAGTAGCATCTAGTATACTAATTTTCTTATTGCTTTGATACAATAAATCAGTTAAGTAAGCATATAACAAACCAATTGAATCAGGGGTAATATCACTATAACTGATATTTAAATGCTTAAAGGCCTTTAATAAGGCTAATTGAAAAGCTTTACGAATCTCTTCCTTATTAAAGGATATATCTAATACCAAAGAAGCAAGACTTTTTAACTTATCTAGTATTTCATCTTCTAACTTAGTTAGTTTCTCTTCATTTTCAAGTAGATAATCAACTGCTAATAATAAAGCATCTAAATAACTCATTTTCGTGTGCTCATATATAGCTAGAGCTGAATTATCTAAATAATCAAAAAAATTCTCCACTTTTTCATGATTCGTATTTAACATATAATCACCATTCCAAATTTTAATTGTACACCAAATAACATAAAAAGTCATTAATTTACCAAATAAAAAAAGCTGAATTATGGATTCAGCTCTTCTTGTGGTTTATTTCTTTTCATTCCATTCATCATTTTTGGAGTAACCAGTTTAATCTTTTGGAGAAGTTCAGGAACAAAATCAATCAATTTTTCATATATGTGCGTTTGATTCTCTAATGAAAGGACTCTAATATCATTATCATTATTGACTACCAAAAAAGCAATAGGTGTTATAGATACAGTTCCACCACTTCCCCCACCAAATGGTCCTTGGATATTTTCTTGTGGTTTATCAACCTTTTGTTCTGTTCCTCCAGAGGCAAAGCTAAACTTAACCTTTGAAATTGGTATAATTGTTGCTCCTTCTTTGGTGGATACGGGTTGTCCAACTATTGTATCCACATCAACCATTTCTTTAATATTTTCCATTGAAATTTTCATAAAACTATGAATTGGATGTTCCATATAATCACCTCATAATTATTCTGCTCGTTTTAATAATAAAGGTATTTTGGTAATGTATTTAACACTAACACTTATAATTTTTGCAAGATTTATCCTTATTATACAATCAAAGTAAATAAATACTTCATCACTTAAATAATTAAACTTCGTATCAACATCAACATCATTTACTTTCTTAAAC
>DATCKO010000074.1:0-2853 GCA_036562215.1 Haloplasmataceae bacterium
GAAGAAGTTGAAGAATCAGATGATGAATCTAAAGAATATTTAGAAGATGATGTAAAGGCTAAGCCTTCTAAGAAAGAATCAAAAGCAGATTATGCTTTTAAGAAGTTAAGACAAGAGGCTAGAGAATTAAAGAAAAAATCCGCTAGTTATGAAAACTTTATAAATGAAATGGATGCAATGGCTAAAGTGTATGGCTATAAAGATTCTAAAGAAATGCTTGAGGCTATGCGTCAAAAGCAACTAGAAGAAGAAGCCAGAGCACGAAACATTGATCCTGAAATTTATAAAGAATTACAAGAACAAAAAAGACGTATTGCTGAAATTGAGCGTGAAAAACTAGAATTAATCCAAAAACAAAAAGCCGAAAATTTTGTCAAAATTCTTGATAACTTTGCAAAAGAGTATAAATTAACAGAGTCAGAAATAAACCAAATCATAACCAATATGGACGAAGATGGTTGGAATCTTGATAATATAAAAAATCCTGAAAGACTTATAAAGGGTTATGCTGCAGATATTATTGCTGAGCGTAAAACCCAAAAAGTATTAAAAAAGATGAAGGATGAAGAAAAGTTTGTAGAGAAACCTTTCAAAAATCAAGGAGAAGCACCTCAAAAGTCCATTGATGATTTGGTTAATGAAGATCTTGCTAAATTTGCAAAGGAGCGTGGTCTCCCATTTGAAAAAATATTTTAATAAAGAAGAGAGGGAAGTGTTATGGCGTTAAACGAAAATGCAAATAAATTATCAACGGTTCAACGGAACGAAAATAGAACATCTGAATATTGGAATAAGTATTTACTAGGTATGATTGTGTTAGAGCGTTCAAACTTTGTATTCTCAACATTAGGAAAAGAAACAGTCATTCCTGTCAATAGTGGAACAACTACTATCTCATATCGTAGATATAATCATTTACCTGTAAGTCCAGACTTAGTAAAAGAACAATTAGCAGAAGGTACACCACCAACTCCATTAAAGGTTGAAGCACAAAAAGTTCAAGGTGTTGTAAACCAATATGGTGCATATATTGAATTAACAGATTGGGTAGATACTATTCATGATGACGATATTAAGTCAATCTATATGCCAGAATTAGCACGTCACGCTGCTGAAGTAATTGAACGTAATATTATGATGTCTTTTGGAGAGGCTTCAGAGTGGTACGTGAATAATAAGGCAGATATAGATGAGATTACTGCTGACGATGTATTAACTTTACAAGAAATTCGTAAAGCAGTGCTTACTCAAAAGAATTATAGACGTCAAGGACATCCTAAGTTTGGAAACAAACCTGTTGTAGTAATGCATGTTAATGTTATGCAAGACTTACTAGATGATGAAGATCTAAAAGATAGAGTGTTAGTTCCTGGAAATGACAATAGTCCTATTAAATCTGGAACGCTACAACAATATCAAGTTTATGGTTATTATTTCGTAGAAACACTGATCGCAGAAGTTGTACAAAACTCATCAGGTGTTAACGTTTATAAATCAGTTTTACTTGGAAAAGATCCTTACATGGTTATTAAATTAGGTACTAGCAACGTTAAGTATTATAATACTGCGTTTGAAGCTTCTAAAGATGACCCACTAGGTCAAAGAGCAACATTTGGTTATAAATTATGGACAGGTGCTAAAGTTGTTGACCCAATGGCTATTACAATAATTCACTCAGCTAGTAAGTTTGATATTACTCCAAATTGGAATGTAGATAACTTAGGTGCACCTGCATCTCAAACATAATTAAGAGTTTAATTATTAAAATATAAGTTTAATATCTAATACGCCAAAGCCCAGATAAGCGTAAGTAGCCAACTGACAGGTGATTGGTCTGGGCAAATTTTAAAAGAGGTGGTTAAATGTCTGAAAATGTAAACACTACAGTAGAGGATAAAAAAGTTAAAAAGGTAACAAAAAGAAAGCACTCAAATCCATTTTTTGAAAGACTTCTTAATGAGCCTATGGTTAAAGTCAACGGAAGTGAAGTATATAGACAGTTTTGTGGTGATGTATATACTTTTCTTTATAATGGTTACTGTGTTAGCATAAAATTTAATGGAGAAGATCAAGAATTCCCTGAAACAATTGCTAAAGCGTTGCAAAGGAAATTATCTGCTATATCTAAAGCTAACACACCTAGAGTAATTAATACTAAAATTTAATTCAGGGGGTGTATACCCCTTTTATTTATATACACGAATGAGGTGAGTATATGAATTTAGCAGATATCACACAAGCAGCCAATGCTTTTACAGATGAAAATTATAACTCAACAATTATTATGCACTATGTTAATACTGCTATAGGTATTATTAACAGTAGACTAAAAGCCAAATTACCATTCATAACATCTGAAGTAGATGATTATGAAGCTTTAGATGATTCTTGGATTATGAGTTTACTAGTTCCATATGCAGCATATGGCATAAAAATGAACGATGGCAGTTTGAACGAGGCTCAAAATTATCTAATGGCATTTGAATCCGCTATGAGAGATTTAGAAGAATCAAAACTAACTGCAATAAGTGAAGAATATAGAGAACCTGGATTTAATGGGGTTTATAAGGCTGACCTTTCAAGAGGTATCAATGTAGGTTGGTTTGGGAGACGTAGATAATGGGATACAGACAAGTTTATAAAGGAAACACTGAACTAAAACAATATTATTTAGTAAATGATTTCTCAGGCGGTATAAATACTACTGATGTCGATAATGTTGTAGCAGATAATGAGTTTAGAGAACTTCTAAATGTAGAACTATCTAATAGAGGTAAACTTCAAAATAGACGAGGTTTTGGCAATTTAAAAGCGTTTAATCAGTTATTATTTGAAAACAATATTGATTTAAAT
>DATCKO010000078.1:0-15389 GCA_036562215.1 Haloplasmataceae bacterium
CAATATTTTATAACTTCTTCTACTTCATTTTTCATCGGTAATCTTAACAAAACTTTTGGAAGATTAAATTCTTTCATATTCTTTAAATTTTCAACACGCGAATCAGCTAGATGTGTAATTCCCGATTCAACAAGAACTTCAATGGCTTTTAAATCACCAGCCAAAACTTTCGTAACTCCAAAAATAGTATCAATACTATTTTCCTTACATAAATTAACCAATTTTTTTACATTATGTCTTAACTTTGGTAAATTAATTTCAATCTGTGGATACATCTTCTCCTCCTAATCCTATACTATTCATGATTAGTTTTAAAGCTTGATTAGGATATTTTAATGATAATACACCAATGGATGCCATTATATAATCATTATCAATCAAAATTTGGGCTTGTTTTGGTGGCATTAACTTTAATGGATCAGGATTCATTATGATTGCTTTTATTATAGCTTCCCGATTTGGAAGTCTTGTAAGAGCTCCCCCTGTTCCCACAATATACTTTACATTCGTTAAGTCTTTTCCTTCTGCTACTTTCATTCGCCCTTCAGCACCATATAAACTGCGATATTTTCCTGTATGTCTATCAAGAGCTATTTTTAAAGCTTCTTTTGTTAATCTTTCTACTAAAGGTATTTGTCTACTACTAGGAATAGCTTCATAATTACTAAGAATTTCATCTAATTCTTCTTGTGATATTTTTAAATCTTCACAAAGTTTATCTTTTCCTATAATATTAACAAGATTACGATGATTAACATATAGACCCAAATCACCTTCCACCGTTCTTTTAGCTTTAGGTTCTGGACTAATTAGTATTCGACTGACATCTTCACTACCATTAGTCACAGAATGCAAATCAGTTGTTGCTCCACCTACATCGAAAACAACTAAATCGGATAAAACTCCTTCTAAGAGTTGAGCAGCTTGCATAACCGCTCCCGGTGTAGGAATAATATGTCCATTAATGATATCACGAATTTTCTCCATACCCTTAGCATGGATGATATGTTTTTCAAAAACTTCTTGAATAATCTTTCTTGTTGGTTCAATATTTAATTCATCAATTTTGGGATACACATTTTCTGTAATCGTTAAATAAGCATCTTGTCCATATTCCCGAAAAATACCTTCAATTTCAGGTTGAATGGCACAATTTCCTGCATAGATTACGGGAACATTTAATTGTAGTTTGGCAATTTCATAAGCATTATTTAAAGCTGTAGCTTTTTCTCCAAAATCGACTCCACCGGCCAGTAAAATTATATTAGGTTGAATTTTCTTAATATTAGTTAAATCATAAGCAGTTAATTTCCCACTAGTAATAAAGTGGATATTTGCTCCAGCTCCTAATGCAGCATTTTGTGCAGCTTTGACGGTCATGTCATATACTAAGCCATGAACCGTCATTTTTAATCCCCCTGCAGCACTACTAGTCGCAAATATCTCTTTATATTTGATATCATGAACAGATAAATTGCTTTTTAAATCTTCAATTGCTTCATTTAACCCAATGGTCACATCACCAGCTAAGACCGAAGTTTCTGCCTTGCCTTGACCAATAAAACGTGGTTCATTACGATAAATACCATCAAAAGCATTGACAACTGTTGTCGTACTACCAATTTCAAAGATCAATACATCAATTTCCATTAAGCATTTCCTTTTTCTTTTCTACTAAGAATGAAGCAACATGTTCACCCTTTGTTCCTCTACCAAAGCCAGCATCTACACCTTGTTTCTTAGCTAACTCAGGAGAAACTTGTGTTCCACCACAAACAATGATGACTTTATCTCGTATGCCTTTTTCAATGGCAACTTCATGTAATTTCTTCATGTTTTTGTAATGGATATCATCATGAGAAATAATGGTCGAAGCTAAAATGGCATCAGCATTAACCTCAATGGCAGCATCGACTAATTTTTCAATTGGCACAGATGTTCCTAAATAAACACATTCAATACCATATTTTTCAATACCACCATGTTTGATATCAATGATTTCTCTCATACCGACAGAGTGTTCGTCTTCGCCAATAGTTCCAGCAACAATTTTGAAACCATGTTCTTTAACGAATTTACTTATCTCTTCATCAGATAGAGTTTTTGGTTCTTCTGGTATAACTAAATCATTTAAATCAATATCAAATGGCACTTTTCCTTTAATTTGTACACGTGTTCCTTCGATAGGATGTAAAATTTCTTTGTGAATTACTTCAACATCATTTAAATTCATTTTCTTACCAATTTCAAGTGCTGCATATTCTGCATGACGAATATCAGTAGGTAAAACCATATCTACTGTAACGGTACCATCAGCTAACCATTCTACTTCTGGTTTAATGAATGAAGTAGAACGATATTTTTCTGTTTCATCTAAACGGTTATAAACATTATCATTTTCATCTAATTCATCAATAAAAATGATTTTTTCAGGTTTTTCAAATGTACAACCATCAATTAATGCTGATGGATTATTAACACAGTTTTCATCATATTGTTTGACATTATTATAACCAAAGTGAGCAGTTACTGGTGCAAAATAATCTTCGTCGCGCTCATAAACCGTATTAGCACCTACTCCACCATCTTTTTTACGAGAAATACCGTCACCATTACGTTCAGGATAAATTCCTGAATCAATGAAGAAACCTTTTTCTACTGCTTCAAAATAACCACCAATTGCTAGAATTTCTTCAAAGAATAATACTGCTCTTTCTTTAAGTTCACGTACTTTTTCGCGAAGGATTCCTGACTTCTTTAACTCAACCATGTCTTTTAAGCCATCCATACCAATAAGTGCTTGTTTAGCAGTATCACAGGCTTCAACATTATACATGTGCCAAGGTACATTTCGTCCTTCATCTGGTGTAATGGTAGATTGGATATCTGCACTGGTTAATTTTGAAATTAAGAGATTTAAGACATGAGTAACTGTGGCTTCTCTAGTAGAAGATTCCATATATTTGGTATTCATTTGGGCCCGCATCTTAAAATCAGAGAACAATTCTCTTAAAGCCACAGCATATGGTAGATTAATTTTTAAATCTGGTGCAGGCGATGCTGTTGGTGGAACAGTTGATAAAGCAATATGGTCCTTTTTCATTCCTACTTGGACGGAAAAAGCACAGTTAATCGCATGTTGAACAAAAAGTTCAGGCATTACTTTCCATGCTTCTTTAGCTGTCGCATTGGCATTATGAGCACCATCGATTTGTAAAATATCAGCCCAAGCCATAATCTTCTTGGATTCGGCAGCATCCACAAATGATCTAACCATATTTATATTACGGTATAAGACATTGTATTGTGGGTCTTGATGAGCACCATTGACCCCTTCTTCGGCAAACATAACTGCAATATCAGGACCAGCTACACCAGAAACATAAGAATGATAATTAATTGGTCTTCCAACTTCTTCTTCTATTATATCAAGTGCTTTTCGTTGAATACGTACTTGCTTTCTCGTCACTGGTACTCCACCTACACCTTGTGGTGTACCTTCAATTAAGCCATCAAAATGTGATTGCCCTGCTGTTCTAATAACCATGATATGATCAGCACCATGCCATGCAGCCATTCGCATCCGGCGAATATCATCTTCAAATCTTCCTGAAGCAATCTCTGTGGTAATTACAGGAAGTGGTTGTGGATCCATGTTCTTAAAATACTTGGCAGCAGGTAATGGCACACTATTTTTTAGAGATGTTGAAACTTCACTATATTCATAACCATTAATATTAATATTTGGTTCGTGTTTACGCCATGTCCAACCACGACGTTTTGGTCGATAGTTTTCTATGTCTTTCATTAGTTCACGGATATTTAGTTTTTCATTAGGTTGTAATTTCATCGTTTCACCACCCCAAAACTAGCTAATACTTCATCCCAATACTTATTTGCAATTAAAGCTAAACCTGCATCTCTAATCGAAAGCTTCTTTAATTGGGCTAAGCGGTAAACCACATGTCCTGCTCCTTTACCAATTAGACCATTATCAATAACTTTTTCTACTAAAGACTGAGCTTCAATACTTGAAAATCCCATCCGTAATAAGACAGAACGTTCAATCGCAGGTGTAGTATGGGTTTTAGCTAAATCAATAAGGGGTTGTACCACTTGATTTGCTAATTCCCAAAATCTATTTTTTAACTCTTCATCAGAAAGTTGAGATAAATGCTTTCTTCTTTTTTCAAAATCATCTTGCCTAGTCATTAATTTCTCCAAATTATCACCTCTAAAGTTTTATTCCTAGCTCTTGTAAAGTTTGCATAACAAAAGCCCTAGTTCCTTTTGTTTCTTCCATAAGGAAAGTAAGACCTTTTTCGGTAATGGCATCTCTTTCATTTGTGATATGATTCTTGATACAGGATTTCTTAACTTTCTCTAAATCAATATCGCGAGCTTTAATTAGTCCAGGATTCTTAGGTATTATTATTGATTCCCCTGGTACTTCATCAATTGGATTACCAAATGCTACTTTTATACCATTTTCTTTTGCGAAAGAAAGTTGGGCTTGATGATGTTTTCCAGCTCCTGTGTATTCAGTCTCTTGAACGACAATTATTTTATCCTCATCTAATTCTTGCGCAAGACTAAAAGCTGCAGCTAAAGAAGTATTTCCTGCTGGACCTCTTTCGATTCCTTCTAAGACTGATAACATTTCAGTGGTAAAGAAGACTTCCCCTTGATTGACAGTTACATAACGATCTAAATAGCGTAGAGGTCTTGCGGCAGAACGAGGTACATCAGACCGGTCAGGGAAAGTCGCAAATGGTATACCAAATCCAGTATGTCCTGTAGTAAATGATTTACGATTAAATTGATTATCACTTGCCATATGTAAACCTTGAAGATTAACACTAGCTGCTACAATATCAACATGTTTATCAGTGGCTTTTAAAATTCCTCGAGCTGTACCTGTTAAATTGCCTCCACCAGCATTTGTACACACTACAACATCTGGTAATTTACCTAATTGGCTTTCACATTGCTTGATAATCTCATAACCAAGGGTTTCAATGCCACTAATCGCAAAAGGAGTATATAATGAAGCATTGAAATAACCTGTTTCTTCAAGAATCTTTAAAAAAGTGTAAAACAATTCTGGTCCAACACTAAGTTGAACAACTTCAGCACCAAAAGCTTCACATTTTCGAGCTTTTTCAATAATCTCTGGTTGACCGATTTTGCGAGAATCATAACATTCTTGCACTACTATACATTTTAAACCATGTTTTGCGGCTTGTGATGCAACTGCTGCTCCATAGTTACCAGATGTTGCTGTTACCACACCTTTGAAACCTAATTGTTTAGCATGATAACAGCTTAGAGAAGCCCTACGTGCCTTAAAACTACCGGAGTCATTTTGAGCTTCGTCTTTAATGAAAATTCTTGCTCCTTTTCCTTTAGGTGCATATTTTCTTGCTAAATTAGTAATATTTCTTAGCTCTTTTAATGGTGTATTACCAACACCATTGGCAATTTGAATAGCTTGAATTTCTTCTAGGGAATAAGGCGAGGCTGTTTGCATCATTTTTTCATAATCAAAACCAATTCCTTCATATTCAAAAGCATCATAGTCTACGCCAACAGATTTTTTCATTATCTCATTACGGCGACTCATTACTGCTTCATAGGACATATCTTTAATCATATATTTCATCCCCAAACAATTCCTTTTTTACAATTTTATCAATTTCTAAAATTTCGCTTACAAAATTACCAAAACTATGTCGATATGAAGGATTAGCCTCGATAAGTTTTCCTTTCTCAATTCTTCCTGTTACTGTTTTAATAGAAACATTATCACCAATAGAAGCATCTTCTAACAAAAAGCCTTTAACCCATAATTCAAGAGGTACTTTTTTGGTATCATCAGGTAAATGATTAGCTCTTTCATTTGGAGCTAGTTCAATCCGATGAATTTGTACCCAAGTCCCTTTGTTAATCAATTTTATTCACCTTCTATCATTTCTCTTACATCACCCATAATGGCACGTGGTACTGGTAAATCAATCATTGTTTTAAGACCTGGTCGAGCATTAATAACATGAGGTATCATATTAACACACATTGCAATAGTACCAACTCCACCATCAACCTCAGGATTAATAGCCATATTGACACCTGGATTACCTTTAATTTTAATATAATCACCAGTTTCCACTCCACCTAATTGTGGTTCAATTTGTTGTGGATGATGCATTTTTATCTTTAACTCTCCATCAATATAACCTTGACCTGTCATATTGACACCACAAACATCATTTGCTTTCGCAAAACCAAATGCTGATTTGCGATCTACTTGAGTGATAATTGGTTCCATTTGTTGAGTGAATTTTTCTACTTTCCAACCTAAGGCATCAGCTATCATATTGATACTTTCAGCAAAGCCTACATGTCCTGCTAATTCGTTTCGTGCTAATTTTTCATTAAAGTCTTTAACCGTTAATCCCACACCTTGCTCTTCCATAACTGCTTTACCAAATGGTGATAAACTATTTACGCGACTTACTTCTATATCTTGAACATCTTCCATAACACCTGATAAGCAAACCACTAATAAATCCATCATCATTCCCGGATTAATTCCTGTACCAATAACAGTTACCCCATTTTCTTTGGCAATTCTATCCATTTCTTTAGCGAGTTCTGGACTTTGTGCTTGTGGATAAGCCATTTCTTCAGCAGTAGAAATGACATTTACTTTTTGCTCAAGTAAATATTTAATCTTTGGAAAAGCATTCTTTGTAAAGGAATCTGTAGCTAAAAGAACAATATCACAAGATTTTTCTGTAACTACATCAGATATGTTATTTTTTACAAAAACTTCAGGATGGTCATTTCGTTCTACTTGTAATATATCAAAAATACTCTTTCCAACATAATTAGGATTCATATCACAGACACCTGTGATTTCAAAGCCTTTTTTTCTTAAAATCATTCGTGCCATTCCACTACCCATGGCGCCAAATCCCCATATAGCGACCTTAACTTTTTCCTTTCTCATCATATCACTCCTATAAAGTTATTTTCGTACCACTTTTTCCTTGTAAAGCTAAATTGGCCTTTTCTAAAGACGCAATTATAGCAACCCTACCACTTTTTGATTGAGCGAAGTTCAATGCTGCTTCGATTTTTGGTAACATGCTACCTTTCGCAAATTGATTTTCTGCGATATATTTTTTAGCTAAATCCACAGTTAAATGATCTAAGTCTTTTTGCTCTGGTGTATTGAAGTTAATTGCTACTTTGTCTACTGCAGTTAAAATAAATAGGAAATCTGCATCTAAAATTTCAGCAATTTTACTACTTGCAAAGTCTTTATCAATAACAGCAGCAACACCAATTAATTTATCTTCTTCTTGTATTACAGGAATTCCGCCTCCACCTACTGTAATAACTACATGTCCTTCCTTAACTAGAGTCTTAACAATATCTTTTTCAACAACATCGATTGGCAAAGGACTAGGTACTACTCTACGATATCCTCGACCAGCATCTTCTTTAAAGATATAGCCTTTTTCTTGAGCTATTTTTTCTGCTTCTTCTAAAGTGTAAAAAGGACCAATAGGTTTAGTAGGATTATTAAAAGCTGAATCATTCTTATCAACAATAACTTGTGTGACTACAGTAGCCACAGTTTTATTTATATTTCGTCTTTTCAATTCGGTATAAATGGCATTTTGTAAATGATAACCAATATAGCCTTGACTCATAGCCCCACATTCAGGGAATGGCATCTCAGCATTAAATGCTAAGTTAATCATACCTACTTGTGGACCATTACCATGAGTAACAATTACTTCATTACCATTTGCAATTAAATCAACGATTGATTTAGCGGTATTTTTAACTAATTCCATTTGCTCGTAAGGTGTTTTTCCTAATGCATTTCCTCCTAGTGCGACAACAATTCGTGACATTTTTTACCCTCCAATAGTAGCTAACATTACTGCTTTAATTGTATGTAAGCGGTTTTCAGCTTCATCAAAAACCTTAGAATATTTTGATTCAAAGACTTCATCAGTTACTTCCATACTTGTTAAGCCAAACTTTTCATAGATTTCTCTACCAATAGTAGTATTTAAATCATGGAATGATGGTAAGCAATGTAAGAAAATAACATTAGGGCCAGCATTCTTAATCATTTCCATATTAACTTGATATGGTTTTAAAAGATTAATTCTTTTTTCCCAAACATCATCACTTTCACCCATGGAAACCCAAACATCAGTATAAAGAACATCGACATCTTTAGTTCCTTCTTTAATATCTTCAGTTAAGAGAATCTTAGCACCATTTTCTTTAGCAATTTCTTGACATTTCTTAACTAATTCTTCTTCAGGCCATAAAGATTTTGGAGCTACAGCACGGAAATCAAGACCCATTTTCGCACAACCAACCATTAAAGAATTGCCCATATTATTTCGAGCATCACCTACATAGGCAAATTTAATACCCTTTAGATGTCCAAAATGTTCGATGATAGTCATGAAGTCAGCTAAAACTTGAGTTGGATGAAATTTATCTGTTAAACCATTCCATACAGGAACACCAGAATATTTAGCTAATGCTTCAACTGTTTCTTGCTTAAATCCACGATACTCTATTCCATCATACATTCTTCCAAGAACTCTTGCTGTATCAGCAATACTTTCTTTCTTACCCATTTGGCTTCCAGTTGGACCTAAATAAGTAACGTTCATTCCTAAATCATAAGCACCTACTTCAAAAGCACAACGGGTTCTAGTTGAGTCTTTTTCAAATAATAGAACAACATTTTTCCCTTTTAATTGAGCTTTTTCATATCCACAATATTTAGCTTTTTTAAGATTAATAGCTAAATCTAGTAAATATTGAATTTCTTGTGGACAGAAATCTAATAGTGTAAGGAAACTTCTTCCTCTTAAATTAACTGGCATAATCTTCCTCCTAAAATAATTTATTATATTAAACGTCCTCGCGTATTAGCGGCATACTCATACAACGTGGGCCACCACGACCCCTAGATAATTCACTCGATAAAATAGGATGTACTTTAACCCCATGTTTATCCAAAATCTCATTAGTAACATAATTACGAGCATATACAATTACTTCACCAGGAGCAATCGCTAAGGTGTTTGCACCATCATTCCATTGCTCTCTACCAGAGATAACTTCATCGCCACCACCACATGGAATTAAAATCACATCTTGATTAGTATACTTTCTAAGAATTTCATCAAGATGACCAACGATTGGTTTGACATGGATTTTTCCTTTACGGTTTAAATCTCTTGTTAACTCATATACTCGAAAATCACTATCTATTTGGCTATGAAGGGTAAATTTATCATAATCTACCCGTGTAAAAACAGTATCTAAGTGCATAAAAGCTCGTGTTTTTGGTATATCAAAGGCTAAAACAATTTCAAAAGATGTTTCATTTTTATAAAAAAGATTTTTCGCAAATAATTCGATAGCACTCGGATGGGTCCTTTCACTAACACCAACAGCTATTACTTTGTCGGTTAAAACTAATATATCTCCACCTTCTAAAGAATAGGTCATGTTCCGATCATAATATCTTGGAATATCACCTTTACCATATATATGATGATACTTAAATATATAATCAGCATAAATTGTTTCTCGACTCCGAGTTAATGTTGACATGCGATTTATAGTGACACCATTACCAATGGATGAAAAGGGATCTCTAGTAAAATAAAGATTAGGCATCGGATCACTTACAAAGGGATAATCACTGATATAATCAGATAAAGTCCGTTTCTGGAAATTCGGTACTTCATTTTTCCGAATTCCTCCCATTGTCTTTTCTATCATCGCTTTGGTATTACTAAAAGAATATAAATAATCGGTTACCACTTCTCTTAATGTTTCACTAGTAACATGAGCTTCATCAAGAAATTGTTGAATAAACTGCGCTTTTAATTCCTCACTTTGTTCTAATGTTTCCGCAATTAAATCCTCAAGATATAAAACCTCAATACCATTTTTCTGAAATACAAGAGCAAATTCATCATGTTCTTTTTGCGCATATTCTAACCATGGTATATCATCAAATAATAAGCGTTCTAACCATTCTGGTTTTATATTTTCTAATTCCGTCCCTGGTCGATGTAGTAAAACTTTTTTAAGTCTTCCTATTTCTGAATATATATGTATTGGCTTCACTCTATCATCTCCTTTATATATTTCAGAAAAAAGGAATGTTAGAGTTCTAATCATCCCTTTTTTTAAGGTGAAAACGCATACATTCCTATTATATCATTAAATGTCGGTTTTCTAAATATGTATTTGTCAAATTTATCGTTTTTATAAAGCAAAAAGATAAATTTATGGAGAGTAAGAACTACAACATTTGTTAGAACTTATTCAATTTCCATTATTTTTAAATCATCAGCTATAATTAATTGTGCTTCTGTTGCCTTTTGAACTTCTTCTACAGTAAAGTTTGGATTTATTTCTATTAGTCTTATTCCTTCTTTAGTTACTTCCATTACACCCATCTCTGTAAAAATCATATCGACTTCTCCTTTAGCGGTTAAAGGAAGAGTACATTGCTTTAATATTTTTGGGCGACCATCTTTATTAGTATGACTCATTGCGACGATAACTTTTTTGGCACCAACCAATAAATCCATTGCTCCTCCCATACCTGGTACTAATTTACCTGGAATAATCCAATTAGCGATATTTCCTTTTTCATCAACTTCTAAAGAACCAAGTATGGTTAAATCCACATGACCACCACGAATTATAGAAAATGATGATACACTATCAAAATAAGCTCCACCTGGTAAAATGGTAACAAGTTCACCACCAGCATTTGTAACATCTGGATCTTCATTATGGCTTTCAGCTCTTGGGCCTAAATTAATCATTCCATTTTCAGATTGGAAATAAACCTTGATTCCTTCAGGAACATAGTTAGCAACTAAAGTTGGCAAACCAATACCTAAATTTACAACATGCCCGTGTCTTAATTCTTTAGCAACTCGCTTCGCAATTATTTGTTTAACGTCCATTTTCATTCCCCTTTACAATATAATCAACGAAAATATGTGGTGTCATCACATAATTAGGATCTATTTCATCGACTAATTGCTCAGCCCAGACAAAAACTGTTTCTGCAGCCATTGCCATAATAGGATTAAAATTACGGGTTGTCGCATTATAAACTACATTACCGTGTCTGTCAACTTTTGAACCTCTCAGGATTGCCACATCAGCTTTCAAAGGTTTTTCTAATAGATACTCTTTACCGTCGACAACAATTTTTTCTTTTCCTTCTTCGACTATCGTACCTATTCCTGTTGGTGTTAGAATTCCACCTAACCCTGCACCACCAGCTCTTATTTGCTCAGCTAGTGTTCCTTGAGGTATCAGAATCACTTCTAGACTACCTTCATTCATTTTTTGACCAACAACTGGATTTAACCCCACATGAGAAGCCATAAGTCGTTTTACTTGATTATTACTAATCAGTTTTCCTACTCCTTTATCAGGATATCCAGCGTCATTACATATAATAGTTAAGTCTTTTACATTAGTTTCAATTAAGGCATCAATTAGTGGTTCACTTGTTCCTACGGCCATGAAGCCACCTACCATGATGGTCATGTTATCTTTAAAATGTGCTTTGAATTGATTGATGTCAATCAATTTCATAAATTCCCTCCATTCACTCTTAATTTAAATATTATGAATAATCATAAAAACCTTTATTAGTTTTTCTACCTAACATCTTACCCCTAACCATCTTTACTAAATATGGATGTGGGCGATATTTAGGATCGCCAAATTCCTTATATAAGGTTTCCATAATTGCTAAAACCACATCAAGTCCTATTAAATCAGCTAAAGCTAAAGGACCCATAGGATGATTAGCACCTAAAACCATGGCTTTATCAATATCTTGTGGTAAAGCTATGTTCTCCGCATAAATGGCAATAGCTTCATTAATCATAGGGATTAACAAACGATTAACGACAAATCCGGGAGCTTCTTCTACTTGTACTGCTTCTTTATTAATCATTTTCACAAAATTTGAAACAAAAGATAAAGTATCATCACTAGTTGTTAAACCTTTGATTACTTCCACTAATTTCATAACTGGAGCGGGATTAAAGAAGTGAATACCTATTACTTTATCACTACGGTTTGTTGCTTGGGCAATTTCTGTTATTGATAATGATGAAGTATTAGTACCTAATATTGCATCTTTATTGATTGTTTCATCTAACTCTTTAAAGATTTTTTTCTTGATATCCATGTTTTCTAAAGCCGCTTCAATTACTAAATCCACATCTTGGGCTACTTTAAAATCTATACAAGTTGTAATATTATCTAATATTTCCTTTTTCTTTGTTTCATCAATCTTATTCTTATTAACTAGTTTGGTTAAAGCACTATCAATACGCTTAAAACCATTATCTACTAATTCTTGGGTTATATCATATAAGTAAACTAGGATATTTGCGGATGCTAAACTTTGGGCAATTCCACTCCCCATGGTTCCGCTGCCAACTACTAGTACTTTCATATAATCCCTCCTCATTTATAAATTGGTTTTCTTTTCTCAATAAAGGCGGTCATACCTTCTTTTTGATCAAAATGATCAAAACAACGTGAGAAATAGATATTTTCTAATTCAATAGCATCTTCTAATGGGGCATCTAATCCTTCAAGCATCATATGTTTAATATTCATGAGGGCATTGAAAGAATTTTTCTCTAATGTTTCTACGAAGTTTATTCCAGCTTCATATAATTTATCTGATTCTTCAATTCGGTTAACTAAACCGATAGCAAGTGCTTCTTGAGCATCAATAATTTTACCGGTATAAAGTAATTCCTTAGCTTTAGCTAGACCAACTAATCTAGGTAAACGACAACTACCAGAAAAGCCAGGAGTAATACCTAAAGTTACTTCTGGTTGACCAAATTTGGCATTAGTTGAAGCAAAACGAAAATCACAAGCTAATGCTAATTCATTTCCTCCACCTAGACAATAACCATTAACTAAAGCAATAGTTATTTTATCTAATGTTTCAATCTTACGGAATAATCTGGAGCCTAATCTACCATATTCAAGAGCTTCATTATTATTCATGTCTTTCATTTCAGTAATATCAGCACCAGCAATGAAAGCTTTTCCGCATCCTGTAAAAAGTAAATATTTTATATCTGTATTTTTCTTTACTTTATCGATTATTCCATCTAATTCTTTTAACATTTCTTGATTAAGCGCATTTAAAGCTTGAGGACGATTAAAAGAGATTTTAACAACCTTATTACTAATTTCTTCATAAATAAGAGTGTTCAAAGATATCCCCTCCTCTCTTCTAAATTAAATTACGATTAACCATTTCTTTGACAAAGAAACTAGCTACATCTTCAGCAAACTTCTTTACACCAAAGCCAGCATCATATCCTAACTCTTTAGCTAGTTCATGACTTATTCTTGGACCTCCACAAATCACAATAACTTTATCACGAATACCTTCAGCTTCTAGTAGTTCGATTAAATTAGTTAGGTTTTGAATATGAATATCTTTTTGGGTTACAGTTTGGGAAACCAATAAGACATCTGCTTTAAGTTCTATGGCTTTTTGGACAAATACTTCATTAGGAACTTGACTACCTAGATTATAAGCTTTGATACCTTTATATCTTTCCAAACCATAATGACCTGCATAGCCTTTCATGTTCATTATCGCATCGATTCCAACAGTATGAGCATCACTACCAGTTGAAGCCCCAATAACAATAATATCACGTTTAATATTTTGACTTATATAGTCTTCGATTTCGGACATACTCATTTTATCAGATTCTACAGTCACAACTTTTAGTGATGTATAATCAACAGTATGAACTAAACTACCATAAATAACATAGAAGGAAAAATCCTTATCTAGAGCTTGTGAATAAACAACTTGAGGATTAGTTAACCCCATTTTAAGAGCTAACTCTTTCGCACAAGCTTCACCTAACTCATTTTGAGGAACAGGTAAGGTAAAACTTATCTGTACTTTACCATCATTCATGGTATCTCCATATGGTTTTACTTTTGTTAAATCAAGTTTCTTATCAAAATTCTTTTCTTCTAATGAATACCCCATCTTATTCCTCCTTTAATTCCTCAATCATCATTTCTTGTACTAAGTTAAAATAACTTGGATCCTTCTTAAAGACATTTTCTAATCCTTTACCACCATCTTGAGGACGTTTAATATTAGCGAATAGTCCTTTTTCTAAAGCTTTAAACATACCAATTTCTTCTATTTCCGCTAACATAGCTTCGGCTTTATTAAGAACTTCTTTAGCTCGATTTTCAATAATTCCACCAGGTCTAAAGTAGATTTCATCACCTAAATCTTTCATGGTTGTATAAATGTAGCGAGCATTTTCTATAGCTAAAGCCCTGTCGGACATAAATGGTGTATGAATAGCCTCAGTCATCATTCCTAGTAAATGTATTTTTTGCTTAGTAAGTACAGTAGTCACATTAAATAAAGCATCTTGTAAATGACCACGGAAGATATTACCAGTCATAAATTTAGTTGGTGGCATATATTTTAAAGGAGCATTTGGGAAGATTTCACGAGCCATTTGGGCTTGAGCGAGTTCATATAAAAAGCCATTTTCTAAATCAGGATTAATTTCAAATGCATGTCCTAATCCCTGTAATTCTTCAGGTAAATAAGCTAATTTTGCAAATTGTTCATTAATAAATTGTGAACTTAATACAGTATGAGCTTCTTCTACAGCATCACTTGTTGTTAAATAATTATCTTCACCAGTATTTATGATAATACCTGCATAGGCATTTATTACTCGTGAAAAGTATTGATCAATAAAAGTTCGTTTCATATTGATATCACGGAATAAAATACCATATAAGGAGTCATTCAACATCACATCTAGGCGTTCTAACGCTCCTAAAGCAGCAATCTCGGGCATACATAAACCTGATGCATAATTAACTAATTTAATATAACGACCTAATTCTTCACTTACTTCATCTAAAGCTTTACGCATTAAGCGGAAGTTCTCTTGCGTCGCAAAAGTTCCACCAAAACCTTCTGTTGTTGCTCCATATGGTACATAATCAAGTAACGATTGTCCAGTTGAGCGAATTACCGCAATGATATCGGCTCCTTGTCTCGCTGCTGCTTGAGCTTGAACAATATCTTCATATATGTTTCCAGTTGCGACAATGACATAGATTTCTGGACCTTCTTTAACACCATATTTTTGCAAATATTCAAGTCTTTGCTTGCGATTATATTTAATCTTTTCTAAACTAGTTTTAACAACGGGTAATAAGGCTTGTTTTATTTCCTTAATATCATTTATTGGTAACTTAGTTATATC
>DATCKO010000085.1:0-3149 GCA_036562215.1 Haloplasmataceae bacterium
ATTAGTTAGTGAGAAAAATAAAATAGTTACTAGACTTAATACAATCGACTCAATCATCATTAGATTATATGAAGATTTAGTAGAAGAAAAATTAAGTGGAAGTAACTATCAAAAAATGTTAGATAAGTATCAAGATGAACAAAAGAAGTTAAACTCACAACTAATAGAAATTGAAGGTAAACTTACTCAGGAGAATAAGACGGAAGCTAATATTGAAACTTTTAAGCAAATAGCTAGAAAGTATATTGACTTTGATGAGTTGACTCCTGAAATCATTAATAATTTAATATCACATATAACAGTAAGTCATGTGAAAATTATTAATGGTACAAAATTTAGAGAAATTAAGATTATCTATAAGTTTATAGGTTAATCTTTTATGGGGATACTCGTAATAGCCCTGTCGAAACTAATCTCTTTCTTGTAACCTCTCGCTATTATAGCCCTGAACTAGGAAGATTCATCCAACCTGCAGATGTATCAAGTTTAAATCCACGCTCTATCAACGGACTAAATCTATATACATATGCAAATAACAATCCTATTGGAATTGCATATAATAACTCAAGTGCTATTGGTAGTACTAGTGTTGGTGGTGGATTAGTAAGTTCTATTGGTGCTGGTAGTTTATTTGCTGAAAATAGAAATCCTAATTCTACATCTAAAGGTGGATTAAATCTAGGATGGATTGCTAACAAATTAGACGCAGGTTCAACACTTCATGGATTATATTCTTCAGCATCAACAATTTACAATAACATAAGTTATTTTAGTAAAAATTTGCATGCATTTTCCGATGATATGACTATGCTTGGTGCTTCAATGAAAGACGGAGTTCTAGCTTTTAATCAATTTAGTTGGGGTTTAGGTAAATCAGATATATTTGGTGTTGCATTAGGTGTTGGTTTAGATATTTATGATAGTGTACAAAGAGGAGTAAGTCCTGGTGGAGTCGTATTAGGAGCTACATTAACTGCCGCTAAAGGTGTAGGTTTAATTTATCTAAACAAAGGTATTTTGTACGGAGCAACTGCGTTAGGTTCTGCTATTTGTCCAGGTGTTGGTACTGTAGTGGGATTTGTTGTAGGTGGAGTTGTGTGTGTATTTGTTGATATCTTTGTAAGTAATTGGTTGGATGAGTTAATTGATAGTATCGCAAAATAGGAGGATAAATTATGAGAAAAAAAATAATTGCATTTTATGATGTACTGTTATTGTCTGTAATTTGTGGACCATTAATGATATGCTCAATTTTAATTTTTGTTTTTGGTAAACTACATGATTTAGAATGGACACTTAAATATTGGTATCTTGTGATCTTGTTTGCAGTAGGAATCATGCTTCCAATTGGGTGCAGTTTAATGATAAGATATATATCAATTAATAATAAAAATAGTATATATTTTCATTATTTTCCATTCACTACAAGCTGGAAAAAAGCAGCAAATAACATTGATGTAAAGTGGAATCAGAATGTATTTATTTCTGAAATAAAAGATATTGAAATTGTTAAACTTACAGAAGAAGAAAAACAGACAAAAGTTTATTATAAACACTGGTTTAATAAATATTTAAAGATTAATTTAAAATATGGTAATCCTAAATATGTTTATGTAGGTAATTATTCGAATTATCAAATTAAGAAAATTATAAAACTCGCGATGAGCAAGTAACAAATAAAACATAGAATTTAGACACTAACCACTTTGTTGGGTAAAACCAATGAGGTGGTTTTTTTATATGTAATCTAGGTATCCTAGTTACTAAATGTTGACGTGTGAAGCAGAGTGAAGCACGATTTATCCTGTGCACAATTTTTAATTTTTTTATAACTTTTTTTAATTTCGACCCTCTCACTTTGATAGCTAAATGTCCGTTACTATTGAAGGAGGAATTTTATGAGTAAAGAAAAGGTTATAGAAATTGAAATAAATGATGTTACTTATATTGTGTCTGAAGTAAATAGAAATGATGATCACTTAAAACAAATAATAAAAGATATGCTCATAAAAATATTAAAATATGAGCAAAAAAATTAATAATATGATAAAATATAGACGTCTAGTTCTATGTTTTATTTTACAGGAGGTAAAATGAAACAAAAAGAATTATATAAGACAGCAATTTATTGTCGTTTGTCATTAGATGATGGAAGTGAGGGTGATTCATCAAGTATTCATACACAAAAGATGTTACTAGAAAAATATTGTAAAGATAATGGATATGAAATATTTGATTATTATATTGATGATGGCTATTCAGGACTTAATTATAATCGACCTAATTTTCAAAGAATGTTACAAGATATTGAAAATGGAAAGATTGATTTAGTTATTACTAAAGATTTATCTAGACTTGGTAGAGATTATATTATGACGGGTTATTATACTGAAATATACTTTAATGAAAAAGGTGTTAGATATATTGCGGTAAATGATAATATAGACACAATTAATGATAATAATGATATAGCTCCATTTAAAAACATCTTAAATGATATGTATGCCAAAGATATTTCAAGGAAAGTAAAAAGTGCTAAAAGATTAAGAATGCATAAAGGATATTATATATCTTGTCAACCACCATATGGTTATAAGGTAAATCCTGATGATCCTAATCAATTAGTTATAGATGAAGAAGTTGTTGATATTGTTAAATTAATTTTTAGATTAGCCTTAAATAATAATGGTGTAGTAAAAATAGTTCAAGAACTAAACAAAAGAGGAATAGACACACCTAGTATTTATAAAGCTAAAAAAGGCGATAAAAGATGTTTAACATCAATTGAACAAAGAAAATCTAAATTTACTTATGATGAAATAAATAAATGGAATACAAATACAGTAGGTAAAATCTTAAGAGATGTAGTTTATATTGGTGATATGGAAAACCACAAATATGAAGTAAAAAACTATAAGACCAAGAAAAGAACTAGAGTTCCTAAAGAAGAACACATAATAGTTCAAAATACCCATGAAGCAATAATATCTAGAAATGACTTTAATAAAGTTCAAGACTTAATTAAAGGAAGACAAAGACCTAGTAAATATGATTTTCCAAATATATTTAAAGGAATACTTAGATGTGCTAATTGTGGAAGAAAGTTAACTATAGGATATCATTTAAGAAAATCAGGAAGAAGAGCTTAT
>DATCKO010000094.1:0-3384 GCA_036562215.1 Haloplasmataceae bacterium
GTAATATATTGATACCTGCATTTATTGATGTTTTAGAAAAGGCTTTTCGAATAATTATCCTTTTAATTATATTTAAATATATACCTAATAATTATATAGATACTAATATTACCATAGCCTACATTGTCTTTTTTATTGGAGAGTTATTAAGTTATATTCTCTTATTAATCTATTATCGCTTTGATAAAAAAGAACATTATTGTACTATAGATAATAAAGAGGATGATAGTATACAATTACTATTTAATGTTCTTGTAATATCAGTGCCATTAATGATAGTTGAACTTATATCATCATCATTTCACACTTTGACAACGCTTCTTTTACCTAGAAGATTAATAGTATCCGGATTAAGCTATAATGTAGCTTTAGAGTTAATTGGTCGTTTTATGGGAATGGCTTTATCTATTATTACCTTTCCTATGGTTATTTTATTTTCCCTTTCATCACTTCTTATACCTGATTTAGCCAGTAGTATGGCCAAAGATGATATATATACTGTTAAAAAGCGTATTATACAAGTGTTAGTTATGGCTTTTTTATTAGGTATTTTGGTAATGATAATAGGTTTTTTATTTGGTGAAAATCTTGGAAGATTAATATTTAAGGAAAAGGATTTAGGCTCTTATGTTCGTTTTATCGCTTTTTGTGCACCGTTTATTTATTTATCACAAATCTCCCGCAGTATTTTAAATGGTTTAGGAAAACAAAAAATGATCTTTACTTATTCGGTAATCTTTTCCTTTCTGCAAATCATCATGTTATATATTTTAGTTGCAGTTCCACAAATTAATATTTATGGTGTAGGAATTACTTTATATGTAACTAATATGTTGATATTATTGTGTTATTTCCGAGAGATACGAAGGGTTTTAGTGTTTAAATAATAATGATTATTAACAACAAACTTATAATAGCTAGCCAAAACCAAGGGTGGAAATACCAAGGTAAAAAACTTCTTTTTATAAAACAACAATTTCTTCGATATGGATAACCATACCATGGTCGAAATCTTCTATAATAGAAATATTTTCGAAATATTAAGTTTCTTTTAAACCACCACATATTATCACCTCTTGCTTTAGTATATGAATTTACTAAAATAGTAAATAGAAAGAATGACTATATTTCAAGTCATTCTAACTAATTTTAGAAGCATCCTAAGAATAAACCAAGGATTACACCTTCAGTAAAGCCGTAAAAGCTAGGACAGAAGGAATGTCTATGAAATCTTGGTTGACATATTGGTCTACATATTACAAATGGACAGTGAAATCTTCGTCTACGGTAAGACATATTATCACCTCTTTAATGATTTATATGATAATATATGTTTTGAATTATATATTAGAAAGTTTACTTTACCTTTAAAAATAAAAATTAGTAATTATATAATAGACTTTTACATTGTTTTTTTATATACTATTTTTATCATTGATATAAGGAAGGATTATATGTTTAACGAAAAATCGATAAGAAGTGTAGAAAGTAAAGTATTAAGTAAGGCTTTTGTGAATATTGATGAAAAGTATAATCTCGTTAATATTCCAGGTACTATTCTAAAAAACTTTGGGATAGAGGTAAGTAATAGCTTACCGCTAGATGTCATTGGCGATAATAAAAAATATCCCAAAGTGGTTTTAATGGTAATAGATGCTTTAGGATATAACTTCTTTGAAAAGTATTATACGAAGTCCTTTTTTTTAAATGAGATTGTCCAAGATGGAAGAGTATCTAAATTAACAACACAATTTCCCTCTACAACTACTTGTAATATTACAACTTTAAATACCGGTTTACCTGTAAGCGATACTGGTATATATGAATGGTATTATTATGAAAAAAAATTGGATGCGGTATTTAATCCTTTAAGATTTATGAAAGCAAAAGAAAAAGAAGTACTAGATTATGATGCATCATTACTTCTACCAAATACTAATCTTTATACGCAAATACCAGTTCCTAGTTATGTGTTTCAATATGAACTTTTTAATAAAAGTCCTTATTCAAAATGGATTTATCGGGGTAGTAATGTCATTAGTTTTACAAGTCTAAAGGAAGGTTTAACTAACTTAAAAACGGTTTTAGAAAAAGAAGATGCGGTATATTGTTATTTTTATCATGGCGATTT
This sequence comes from Haloplasmataceae bacterium, assembly GCA_036562215.1. Lineage (GTDB taxonomy): Bacteria > Bacillota_I > Bacilli_A > Haloplasmatales > Haloplasmataceae > CALFRW01. Next base: position 2,132 of record DATCKO010000094.1, read on the forward strand.
TGATGAAGCTAGTCATCATTATGGACCAGATGCGAAAGAAACAGAAAAATGTTTATTAGATATTTTAAATGATTTAGACCAATTTTTTGTTGATATAAAAACTTTAGAACTTAAAGATACATTGTTTATGATAACATCTGATCATGGTCAAACTAGAGTTATCAATGAAAACACTATATATATAAATCTTGAATTTCCTGAAATACTACCATTTTTAAAGAAAAATGCTAGAGGTGAATATATTGCACCATGTGGCTCATCCCGGGATATGTTTTTACATGTAAATCCTATGGATAAAGACAAAGCATTTCATTTCTTAAAAGAGAATTTACATAATAAGGCTGAAGTATATAAGATTGAGGAACTAATAGAAAAAGGGGTATTTGGCAAAAATGAATTTTCTCAACCATTTTATGACCGTATTGGTGATATTGTAATTTTACCTTATCGAAATTATCAGGTTTGGTGGTATGAAAAAGATTACTTTTATGTAAAACATCAAGGTATGCATGGTGGTTTATCAAAAGAAGAGATGGAGATTCCGTTTTTAGTATATAAAGTATGATTTATAATGGAGTAATTATACTAAGTGTTTCACTAGATTGAGCTTTTAAAGTAGCCCTTAGTAAATAGATAGCTCCAATGGTAGAGTATAATCTACTAATTAATAGATCACTTGCAGCACTTAGATTTTGGGGATTGGCATCAGGTTTGTTACTTAAATCATCATAGGCCTTTTTAGCTGCTGATAACTCAATAAAATTCGAGCACACGGATAAAAATACCGCAATAAGCAAGATATTTTCAGAAGTTTTTTCTTTATTACTATTTGCTTTTTTACGTAATATTTGTGATGATTGAATGGATAGAATTAAAGATACAAGGTCGAGAAAAGAACATAAATCATTTAATTTATTTAATACTTCTTGTAAATCATCCATAATTTCACTCCTAAGATGCCATTACTATAAAATATTAAAATTAGACAAAAACAACTAGTTTAAATGTATTAATTTAGTAAAAATAATATAACTTATTAAGTTTACTATGTATAATCAGTTTTTACGATGCATAATATAAAAGGAAATTATCATATTTATTTGCTTAAAGAAATAAATATGTTATATTTATATTAAGTACGAAGGAAAGGAAGGATTTTATTTTGAAAGCTTTTGTTGATAAAAATACCTGTATTGGTTGTGGTTTATGTCCTGAAATATGCCCTAAAATTTTTCGTATGGATGATGATGGCT
>DATCKO010000106.1:0-9088 GCA_036562215.1 Haloplasmataceae bacterium
TATACTGGGAGCGGGTATTGAATTACTACGTGTTTTAAAAGTCATTATCCCTTTTTTTGTATTATATTTTTATGGTGACAAAATCAACCAACTGCTTTTTTCTTCTCACAATGTTGTGGAGTTTGTCTATCAAATCTTACCCGATATTCCTTATCGAAATACCATTGCCTATTTTTCAACCCAAATCATCGTTTATGTTTTAGTTTATGTGTTTCTAGCGATCTTTTTATGGCGACTTGGTAAATATGTGTTAGATGAACGTATTGAGTTTTGGTTTGGTCGTTTTAATTCTATTTTTGGCGGAATCTTTTCAGTCATCAGAATGTATATAATCGTTTCTATAATAATATTACCCTTTTTTGCCTTAAATTTTACGAATCATGATGATCCTATCACCAATTTTATTCTTAATAATCCACCTCGTTTTTCGCGTATTGGTTTATTAATTGATAAAGCTAAGCCTACATTAGATAAAGTAAATGAAGTAAGTAGTTCTTTAAAGATTATGGATTTAAAGAGTTTAGAAAATTATACAATTTTACTTATCGATGTTAAAGAGTTTGTATTAAGTAATGAAGAGGAAGCTTATAAAATTTATATATATTTAAAAGAACGGAATAGTATTAATGAAACTTTTACAAAAAGTGAATTTTTATACTATTACATAAACAATATTGATATTTTTGATAATTTTTCAGATGATAGTATTAATAAAATAAATCATCAATTAAAAAGCACTATAATGGAATATAAATCAGTCTTTATTTGGGCTTATGAGCATGAAGTGCTAAAAATGGAAACAAAAGAAGAAATTATCAATAGTTTTATTGATAATTATCCTAAGATAATCGCTGACACTAATGAGAAACTAACTATTGAAGTATTAAGAAGAATTAAAGTGAATACTCAAGTTTATTTAATTATAAAAGAATGGTTATCTGATTATTATCATATTGAAGTACAAGATGGACTTGATTTATTAAATGATAATTATTTAGAAACGGTATTAGATAGCTTTGATTTATATAAAGACCAATTAATTAGCTTATTTAAAGAAAAATTAGAACAAGAATACAAGGATTCAATTATAAAACAAGTAGAGCGTTTTGCTCGTTTTCAAGAAGAGTATATAAAATATTACAAACCGAAAATTAAACTCTATGATGAGTTATTTACTGATGTTACTTTCAAATATAAATTAATGTTTGCGATCATGAAAGAGAAGAAACTAAATACTGTCATTAATCATGAATTAATTGATAAAAATTCTTTAATATATTTGTTCATTTTAGATAGTTTAAATTTTCTTAATTATTTTAGTGCTGATGAAAAAATATATTATGAAGCAGCACAAGTATATATAGCACTATTTTTAATTGATATAGATGAGAATACACAAATTAAAAAATTAACATTTACTGACTTTTATCAACATTTAATGATTTTTTCCCAAAATGAAGATTTATTTAAAAGGACTAAAGGTGATATTAATAAAATAATCCGTGCTTTGTTAGTAGAAAATGAAGGAATGAGTTATCTAGAATATTTACTAAATAATGATTTATGTGAGCCTGATTTTATTACACAATTATTAAACCATGAAGAAATAAGAGATATTTTTACATTAGAAAATTATATATTATTAGAAAGAATTAACCGTAAAATGTTAAGTGAGAATTGAGTTGATTAATATGGATCTTTTCGGAATTAAAAAAAGAATTAAAGCGTATAAGGAAGAAAAGCAAAAAAAATTAGATTATCGCATTCTTACTAATAAAGAGCAATTTCGTTATACATATCAACATATTTCTTATGATGTAAATCCTTTCTTATATTATAATACTACACCTAACGATATTAAATACATCGAAGATATAAAAATCGAATATATAGGTTATTTTCCTAAAACCCATACCGTCGACTATATTGTGCGTTATCCTTATCTTTCTATAAAAAAGCGTAAGGAAATTGTGAATGAAATAATTAAGAAATGGGAAATAGATTATTATAGTTATATTGATCAGAAACTAAAAAAGATTTTTGAAAAAGCTTCATATATTCCAGTAAAAAATGTTCGCTTAATAAAAAATCGGGAGGTAAATACCTATATTTTACTAGCTTTAATATTCTTAATTTTACTTAAGCAGTATTCTTTTCTCCAATTGATTCCTTATATTGGTAATATATTTGCCCGTATTAATCGATTACTAATTTTCCCACGTTATTATAATATTATGTCAATAATTGTGTATCTTTCAATAATTATTTCAATGTATTTAATAATTGTCAAAGTTTATTTTGATAAAGTCTTAAAATTTGGTTTATCAGCTAAAGGTTTCTTGATTAAAGAAAGAGATAGAATGTTAAAGAAATTTAAGCCAAATATTCATAAAATGCGCAAACATTTATATCGATTAGCAAGGAAAGTTAAGGTAGAAAAAAAATATGAGATTACTCATCTCTATGATACGAAAGCGATGATGAATAGAATTGAAAGGTATGGTAATAATATCATCAATCGTGTCGGTATTTTTACCTCGTATTATAAAAGCATCTTTTTAGTTAGTAGAATATTGCGATTGATTGTTTTAGGTTTAATCATTTACTTAATTATTTCTTTATTTATTAATACTGATTTAACTATATGGAAGTAAAAATCCCTTATCTTATTATTATAAGGGATTTTTATTTAGAAAAGATTCAATATTGAATAGGGGATTGAGATTAATATTATATGAACTCTGTAGTTTGACTCGATATTTAGTGAAATCAGCATAAATCATAAAAGCATCGTATTCCAAAAATTCTTCGAGATTCATATTAATAGTAACTTGTTTTGTATATGGTCCACGATATAGAATGATGTTTTCTTGATATTTTTGACCGATGATAGTATATTCAATACTTCCTAAATTACTAAAAATACCATTTTGATAACCATTCCAAGTCTTATATCCCCTTAGAATACTTATTTCACCTTCACTTAAGATGTTTAAGTTTTTACTAGATGTTTTTAAACTTATTTCATACTGCTTTAAAGTATCGAGTAACCTTAAATAACTATCTAAAGTGTTGTTTAATATTGGGCATTGTTGAGAACTTTGTGATGACTTACAATAGATGTTATATAAGTAACTAATACGTGGTACGTTAAAAAATGAAGGACTTTGGTTACGTAAAAACTCTCTTTGGGTTTTATTTTTGTGATAATCATAAAAGTCTTCAATTTGATGGATTTCTTCCATAAGTTTAAAATCGTTATGAGAGTAATCATTCTCTAATTTATCCCAAGTGATAATCAGTTCATTATTATCAAAAACGACAAAAAAATTATTTGGTTTAGGAAGGGGCTTAAAAAAGGTTGATTCTTCTTGGGGTTCGGTACCTTCAATAAAATATTCTTTTTTACGATACATTAGTGGTGTATATTGATTTGGTAATCTTAATGGGTAGGTATTGGTTTCAATTTCCACTTCGATTATATTATCAGGTTTTTTAAAAGGTTGACTATCATTACGATTTTTATGGATTTTATCCATTACCATTTTAAACATTACTAAAGACTGTTTTGCTTCATCGGGAGTTAAATAGGCATCAGTTTCAATGCGCGAAAATCCTAACCAAACCGCAGTGGTATATTTTGTCGTATAGCCAATAAACCATGAATCTCTTACACTATTACTAGGAAAGGCAAATTTATTTCTCGTTTCTTCATCATAATTAGTTTGACCCGTTTTTCCCGCAATGTATAAGTCCTTGACATTAGCTCTAATAGCTGTACCTGAAAGCATATTATCATGTAAAATATCGCTCATTAAGAAGGCTGTATCTTCTCGCATAGCTTGACTACTTTTTTGACTAGCTGGAATCTCTTTATTATCTTTTATGATGTAATTAATTGTTGTTGGTTCATTATATATTCCTTCATTTCCAAAGGCAGCATATGCTCCTGCCATTTGTAAGACCGTAAACCCATATTGATAACCACCAATAGCATGAGCTTCAGTAATATCTTCTTCTGTTTTAAGACCTAATTTATGGGCAAATTCATATGCCCTCGCACTACCAACTTCTCTAAAGGCTTTTATGGCAGTAACATTACGAGAATCGATTATTGCTTCGCGCATCGATAAGTAACCTTTATACTTACGGTCGTAGTTATATACAGGAAGAAACTGGCTGCCATAGGTGTTATAATATATTTTCTCATCTAAATAAGGCTGTGCTGGAGAATAATATAAATATTCAATACTTGGTCCATAATCAAGAATGGGTTTAATGGTTGAACCAGGTTGAAGTCTAGCATCGGTGGCGTAATTAAAAGAAAGTAGTCTTTGATAGTTTTTTCCACCACCAATACCTCTTATGAAACCAGTTTGTGTTTCTAGCACCACGATTGCTGCTTGAGTTTTATCCTTTGGATGAAGTTTTGCATCATTTTCTATATCTTGAACTACTTTTTGAATTTCGGGATCTAAATGGGTTATTACTCGTAAAGAATCATTAAAAGGATCTAAGCCATATTTATTTATTAACTCATAAATTACATAGTCAAGATATTCATGATATTTACTTTCATCTGCATTTTCTCTTTGTTGTATAACTAATTCATTCAAGGGTTTATTTATTGCTTTATCAAGTTCTTCTTTTGTGATAAAATGATTTTCATACATTTGGTTTAAAACGATTATTTGGCGCTTTTTAGTTATTTCTGGATTTTTATAAGGATTATAACGATTAGGACTTTGAATCATTCCTGCTAATAAGGCTGCTTCCTCATATGATAAATGAGATGCACTTTTATCAAAGTAATAAAGACTTGCTTTCTCCACTCCGTAAATCCTTCCACCAAAAAGAACTGTGTTTAAATAGGCTTCAAGAATTTCCCTTTTTGTTAAACGGTTCTCTAATTCAATACTTATTAAGATTTCTTTTACTTTCCTGTCGATAGTCTTATCATTTGATAAAAATGAAAGCTTGACAAGTTGTTGTGTCAATGTACTTGCTCCTTCTTTATAACTTTGGGATTTTATGTTTTCTATTAGAGCCCCTAATATGCGTTTATAATCTAATCCTTCATGAATAAAAAAACTTTTATCTTCAATAGCGATTAAAGCTTTAATCATCGCATCTGATATTTCATCATATTTAACAATATCACGTTTTTCTATACCAAGTTCAGTAATTAGATTTAGATTGCTGTCGTAGATTTTGGTTGATTCTTTAGCGTAAATTTGCTCAATATCAAGACTAACTAGACTTTTAATAATATTATTTACTTTTATATAAGCATAGGTAAAAATACTAATAATTAATACCACTATTAATATCGCAAAAGTTTTGAAAATAAAAATTATTTTACTCTTCATTAAAATATAATTTATCGACTACCTTAAGATAGTCAATTGTAGTAATGCATTTGTCGGTTATTTCCATTCCTTTTTCTAAAAATAACTTGATACTGATGGACTTTGGTCCATTTTGTAAGAATTTTTCGTATAAATCCACTGTAATACTACCGTCTAGCAAAAAGGTTTTATTATGATGAGTAAACCTAACGATAATAAAAGCAATTCCTCCTAAAGAGATGACCTGTTTAATATGTTGTATCTGATGAAGGTGAATGTTTTGTAGTGGAAAAGCAGTTTTACTAGCAATTTCCTTAGCTTCAAAATCAATATATTTTTGTCGATATATACCATTATAGTCGGTAGTAGAAGGGGCTTGAAAATAGGCTTCGCGAATTACTGCTTTTTGTCTTCGAGGATAATCAACCTTAACGATTTGTACCGGAGTAGGTTTTTTATAGATTAAGGCGATATTATGAGCTTTATAATATTTATTGGATTCATTTAATTCATTTTCTAAACTCATTCCTCGATGAGCATAATTGATTTCTTCATTATATTTCATTTTCTTAATTGGATAATTGATATTCATATAAATCACCACCTATTTTATCTTAACAAATTTTTTTAGAAAAAGGAAATCATTTTCTCAGTACTTTTGCGATATTTCCTTATTAGTATTTGTGTATAAGACAAGTATTTTCCCATAAAATAAGCAATGGATATATTTACATAGGAACATTTATTGACTAATTTCAAATATTTTGTATAATATATTAATGTAGTATTCGGGTAATCGCGTTAAGTTATACTTAATGAGGAAAGTCCATGCTCGCACAGACTGAGATGTCTGTAGTGTTCGTGCCTAATGAAAACATAAATTAGGGAAGCATTTTGCTTACGGCTGGGAAACTACCTAAACTTTTTTAAGCATGGTAGGATTACCTATAAAAGTGCCACAGAGACGATTCTGAAGAAGAAATTCTTCAGGTGGAACGCTGGTAAACCCCACGAGCGAGAAACCCAAATATTGGTAGGGGAACTTTTGTTTTAAGAAATGAATTAAAACAAAGGACAGAATTTTCTGTAGATAAATGATTACCGCCTGAGTACGAGGAGGCATCCGTTAAAGTACAAAGGTACAGAACATGGCTTACATGAATACTATTATGCATTATACTTAATACTCTCCATGTGAGAGTTTTTTCTTTATCTAGAATTAAAAGGTGATAAAATGCGTTTAGGAAGAGATTTTTATTTAAATAATGCTTATAATCTAGCGCAAAATTTATTAGGTAAAGTGTTATGTATTAAGAAAGATGGGAATATAACACATTATCGTATTGTGGAAACAGAAGCCTATGGAGGAGCAACAGATAAAGCAAGTCATGCCTATAATTATCGATTTACGAATCGAACTAAACCTTTATATTTGGTCGGTGGTTGCTTATATATTTACTTAATATATGGAATGTATTATATGTTAAATATCACAGCTAATGTCGCTAATAATCCAGAGGCGGTATTAATAAGAGCATTAGAACCACTAGATAATAAAAAGGAGCAAACTAATGGTCCTGGTAAATTGTGTAAGGTTTTGAATATTGATAAATCTTTTAATGGATTAGATTTAACTATTAGTGAAAATATCTATATTGAAGACGATGGTTATAGATGTCCTGATATTATCGCTACAAAACGTATTAATATTGATTATGCCATGGAAGATAAGGATAAATTATGGCGCTTTTATATTAAAGAAAATCCCTATGTTTCAAAAAGATAAAATAAAATGTTGCTTTAGATATTTTTATGATATAATTTATATGAAATTAATGAAGGATGTGATATTATGAATGTTCCTAATAAACTTACCTTATTACGGATAATACTCATACCTTTATTTGTAGGGGTTTTTTATATACCATTTTTGAATCAGCCACTTGATATTTTTGGACATAGTATTAATTTAGGTAATATTTTAGCGGTAGTGATTTTTTCCATAGCAGCATATACTGACCATTTGGATGGTAAAATAGCCCGGAAAAATAATCTTGTTACCACTTTTGGTAAGTTTATGGACCCCCTTGCTGATAAGTTATTAGTAACTGCTGCTTTTTTATTAGCCATTGAATTCCGTTTAATGCCAGCTTATATCCCAATTATTATTATTTCACGGGAATTTATGGTTACTGGTATTAGACTTCTTGCAATATCCGAAGGTAAAGTAATCGCAGCTAGTCCTTTAGGTAAGTTAAAAACTGTATCACAAATTGTTTTAGTAATTGCTTTATTTTTATGTGATCTACGAGCAGAGAAATTCTATGTATTATTTAGCCATTTTGATGTATTACACATTATAGTTGATATATTAATGGTACTTTCTACCATCTTTACTTTAATTTCTGGTTTTGATTATTTATTAAAAAATAAACATATTATCTTTTCTACGAAGTAAAAAACCGAACAAATGTTTATAAAAGTGTTGCTAAAAAAAGTTTTATAAGGTAAAATATTATTGAAAGACGTATAAATAATTGATGTTAGATTAAGGAGGAAACTTAATGACAAATAGTAATCGTCAAGCAGCCCTCGATAGTGCTTTAAAACAAATTGAAAAGCAATTTGGTAAAGGTGCTATCATGAAGCTAGGTGCTGATGTTAATACAACGATAGAAACGATTTCTTCAGGTTCTATTGCCCTAGATGCTGCTCTTGGTATCGGAGGCTATCCTCGTGGTAGAATTATCGAAATATATGGTCCTGAAAGTTCTGGAAAAACAACCTTTGCTTTACATGCAATAGCTGAAGCACAAAAATTAGGTGGGAATGCAGCTTTTATCGATGCTGAACATGCTCTTGATCCTACCTATGCTAAAAATTTAGGTGTTGATATCGAAAACTTATTATTATCACAACCAGATACAGGTGAGCAAGGACTTGAAATTGCAGAAGCTTTAGTTCGTAGTAATGCGATTGATATTATTGTTGTAGATAGCGTAGCTGCCTTAGTACCAGAAGCAGAAATTGAAGGAGAAATGGGCGATAGTCATGTAGGACTTCAAGCAAGGTTAATGTCACAAGCTATGCGAAAATTAGCTGGAGCAATTAGTAAATCTAATTCCATTGCTATTTTTATTAATCAAATTCGCGAAAAAGTGGGGGTACTCTTTGGTAACCCGGAAACTACTCCAGGGGGAAGGGCTTTAAAGTTTTATGCCACTATTCGTCTTGAAGTAAGAAGAGCAGAGCAATTAAAACTAGGTAGTGAAATTGTTGGAAATCATACCAAAATTAAAGTGGTTAAAAATAAAGTAGCTCCACCTTTCAAAACATGTGAAGTAGATATCATGTATGGAGAAGGTATCTCGAAAGAAGGAGAAATATTAGATTTAGGTTCTGAGCTTGATATTATTGTTAAAAGTGGAGCTTGGTATTCATATAATAACGAAAAGATTGGTCAAGGTCGTGAAAATGCTAAGCAATTCTTAAAAGATAATCCACTTATTTGTCAAGAAATTGAAAGACAAATTCGCGAAAATTTAAAAATGCACTCTGATATCATAAAATCTGAAGCGGAAAGTAGTATCGATTAAAAAATAAATATACCTATTAATGATACTTGATAGTATTAATTATAGGTATTTTTTATTATGTAATAATATATGCTAAAAAAATAATTATGTCGTGATAATTCTACATTTTATTTCTTGCTTAATTAGTCATATATGTGTAAAATT
>DATCKO010000108.1:0-8702 GCA_036562215.1 Haloplasmataceae bacterium
GTACCATTTTAGCTATTAGTGGTGATAAATCCGCAACAATTGGTACCATTACCGTATTTCTAACATTAGCTGACCGTTTTGGTGGTGAAATTAATAATCTAGCTAATATGTATACAGATATTCAAAATGCTTTATCAGGTGCGGAAAGAATCTTTGAAATAATTGATGACCAAACCATCATTCATGATAAAGAAAATGCTTATGTATTAGATAATATTAAAGGGCATGTCGAACTAAAAAATGTTAACTTTAGTTATCTTGAAGACACACCAGTATTAAAAAATATTTCCATTGATGCCAAACCTGGAACTAAAGTAGCTCTAGTTGGGCATACAGGAGCTGGTAAAACCACGATCATTAACCTCATAACCCGATTTTATGATATTAAAGAAGGCGAAATATTAATCGATGGTATTAATATAAAAGATGTCACTCAAGAAAGCTTATTGAATAATATTGGTATTGTTTTACAAGATACCCATCTCTTCCATGCAACTATTAAAGAAAATATTCGTTTTGGTAAGTTAGATGCTACAGATGAAGAAATTATAGCGGCATGCCAAGCTGCAAACTGTCATGATTTCATCATGAGCCTACCAAATCAATATGATACCATGCTAGCTCGTAATGGTTCTAATATTAGTTATGGTCAAAGACAGTTATTATCTATTGCACGTACTATTTTAAAAAATCCACGCATCTTAATTCTTGATGAGGCCACAAGTAGTGTTGATACCATCACGGAATTAAATATTCAAAAAGCAATTGATAATCTAACTAGTAATCGTACAAGTTTTATCATTGCTCACCGTTTATCAACAATTCAAAATGCTGATATGATTATTGTCATGGATCATGGAAAAATCGTGGAACAAGGTACACATGAAGAATTGATTGAAGCAAAAGGTGTATACTATCGTCTACATAGTGCTAAGACAGATGACGATTTAAGAGATTTTGATTTAGTTACTGCTTGAAAAATAAAAATAACGTGAAATTCACGTTATTTTTATTTACTATTCTCTTCCTTAGTTTCCTTTTCTTCTACAATTTGGTTTAATACTTCTACCTTTTCTTGTAAAGTCATAGCTTCTTTCCATTTCTTATGTTTTTCCACTGCTAATTTATATTCTTCTATTGATTCAAAGCCACGTCCCTTAATCGCATAACCGATAAGAAAGACGATGATAGAAGCAATACCATAATATACTTCATCTGATAAATTCAAATTTTTGGAAAACTTAAATATTTGGTCTAAAATATAAAGTATAAGAGCTAAAAAACCTGTTAATGTAACCTTATTTGAGTATATCCATTGAAAAAATTTTTTCATTTATATCACCTAGTACATCATATTAAAAAATTACGCAATTATGTTAACAAATTAAAAAAGAAATAAAAAATGGCTTATTAAGCCATTAATTCTACTGAGTATAAAGGTGTATATATTAGCTCATTATTAATAGAGCGGTGACTGAGCATTAAAGAAATATCTTTTACCAATATTTTTTCAGGATAGGGTTTAATTTTAATATCGTTTAAACGAGTATTTAGGATTACTTCCCTAGCTAAGGTAATGTGAGCTTTGAAACGTTCTTGATTAGTACAATTTAGTTTTTCATTAACAAGTAAATTTAAGGAGTTTGCTAGATCTAATAGTCTTTTATCTTTATCTAAAATATCCATGTAAACAATATGCTTATTCTCTCTAACAAAAGAATCTAGTTTACCTAACTTAATGAAAAATGGTTCTTTTTGTTCTTTTACATTATCAAGAATATCACAAAATAACTTTACTTTACTTTCTGGGTATTCACCTAAAAACCGCAAAGTTAGATGAAAATTGTTAAAACTAGTGAATTTACCACTTAATGTATGGTGTTTTAAGTAATCTTGAACGGATTTTAGGTATGTTTTTACTTGATTAGAAAAATTAAAGGCTATAAATAATCTCATACTTTTCTCCTTGAATAATGAAAAATTGGTATAAAAAAGCAATGTTTTATTAATAATTATAACATACCCTAATTGTTTAGAGGCTTTTTTTGTGTTTTTTTTAATAAATTACTATTTTTTAACTTCATTTTAATATATAATGTTATCAAAGGTATTTAATATCTTATTTATATGCGATTAAACAATTTTAGGAGGGTTGAATTAAATGAACAAATACGTTGCGAAAGATATTCGTAATATCGCATTATTAGGGCATCAAAGCTCTGGTAAAACAACAATTATTGAATCTATCCTCAACATAACAGGAGTGATTGGAAAGAAAGGTGAAATTGAGAAAGGAACTACTGTATCAGATTTTACAAAAGAAGAGAAATCAAGACATATATCTATTTCAACATCGGTAATACCAGTTGAATATAACAACCGCAAATATAATTTTATAGATACTCCAGGATATAGTGACTTTGTCGGAGAAGTTAATAGCGCTTTAAGTGTGGCTAGCGGAGTTATTTTAGTTCTTGATGCAACTAAAGGTGTTGAAGTTGGTACAGAAGCAGCTTGGCGTTATATTTGTAGCCATAATATTCCTGCTATCATTTTCATCAATAAGATGGATAAAGAAAACATCAAATATGATAATGTTTTAACAGATATTAGAGAAAAATTAGGTAAAAAAGCTGTTCCATTTGTAATTCCAATCGGAAGAAGTCAAGATTTTGAAGGCTTTGTTAATGTTGTGGAAATGAAAGCCCGAATTCATGATGGTGAAAAATGTGTCGATGCCGAAATTTGGGAAGAAAAACAAGATAAAGTAGATGAACTTCGTAGTATCATTGTAGAAGCTGTAGCTGAAACCAATGAAGAATTAATGGAAAAATATTTTGAAGGTGAAGAATTCACTGTTGAAGAAATTAAAAATGGTCTTCGTGAAGGTGTAGTTAAAGGTGAAATAACTCCTATAATTGTGGGTTCTGCAGCCAATAACATTGGTGTACATACTTTACTTGATATGATTTATGCATATCTACCATCTGCTGATGAAGTTAAAACATATAAAGGTCAAAATCCAGATACAGAAGAAGAAGTAACTCGTGCTGTTAATGATAATGCACCATTCTCAGCATTTATCTTTAAAACCATTATGGACCCATTCTTAGGTCAAATTAACTTATTCCAAGTTCGTTCTGGAAAAGTTACCCGTGATCAAGATATCATTATTAGTAATAATGGTAAGAAAGTGCGCATGGGACAAGTATACTTCCTTCGCGGTAAAGAACAATTAAATACTGAAGAAATCACCAGTGGTGATATCGGTGCTGTAGTTAAAATGCAAGATTTATTTACGGGTTGTTCTATTTGTGACCCTAGCAATGTCATATTATATAAAGAAATTCAAAACCCTAGTCCAACATTCTATGTTGCGATTAATCCAAAGAATAAAAATGATGAAGATAAATTATCAGAATCATTAAATAAATTAAATAAAGAAGATACAACATTTGAATTAGTACGTAATCGTGAAACTAAGCAATTCCTACTTGGTGGCCAAGGCTTAATGCATACGGAAGTTATAATTGAAAAATTAAAGAATAACTTTAATGTTGAAGTGACAACAGCTGATCCAAAAGTTGTATATCGGGAAACAATTAAAGGCAAAACCGAAGCTGAAGGTAAACATAAAAAGCAATCCGGTGGTGCTGGACAATATGGTCATGTTTTCATTCGTTTCGAACATTGTGAAGAAGACTTTATCTTTGCTGAAGAAGTATTCGGTGGTGCTGTACCTAAGAACTTCTTCCCAGCTGTTGAAAAAGGATTAAGAGAAGCCTGTGAACATGGTATTTTGGCTGGATATCCAGTAATTGGTTTAAAAGCGACATTATTTGATGGTTCTTATCACCCAGTTGACTCTAACGAAATTTCCTTCAAACTAGCTGCTCAATTAGCCTTTAAAGAAGGATGCAAAAATGCCCAACCAACTATTCTAGAACCAATTATGAAGCTTCGTGTAACTGTTAAAGATGATTATATTGGTGATATTATAGGTGACTTAAATAAACGTCGTGGTCGTTTACTAGGAATGGAACCAGCAGAATTTCCTAAATGGCAAACGATTAATGCTTTAGTACCACAAGCTGAAGTATTAAAATATGCGATTGATTTGAAAGCGATGACTCAAGCTAGTGGTTTATTCGCTATGGAATTTGACCATTATGAAGAAGTCCCAGCTCAACTTCAAGAAAAGATAATTAAAGAAGCTAAAGAAGAAAAATAAATTATTTGTCTAAGCAATTTTTTGCTTAGACTTTTTTTATTTTATGATATATATCAACATTATTTAACATAATAATATTTTTACTATCTTTAACTTTTCTATAATTATGATATAATATAAATACTAGAATTAAGGGGTTGTACTATATGTTGTATGAAGCATTTGATAATGTTCCAATATCATTTTGGGTTATAGAAAATGATTCAATAATCGATTGTAATTTAAATGCGGTTAACTTATTTGGTTACAATTCCAAAGACGATTTAATAGGTCTTAAACCCTTCGATTTATCCCCCTACTCCCAAGATGATGGCAGTGAATCTTACGAAAAAGGACTAGAATATATTAAGCAAGCACAATTAAATAAACATGTTAACTTTATGTGGCGACATTCTAAAAAAAATGGCGACACCTTTTTAGCATATATTAATTTAGTTGCAATCAAAGATGTTTTATTTGCGATTATAACTAATATCGATGAAATAAAACATTATGAAGAAACGATTAAAGAAAAAGACGAAATGTATAAACTATTATTCGAGCAAAATAAAAACATGATTTTATTTATTGATGCCAAGACATTACAAATTACTGATGCTAATGAAGCAGCGATTAATTTTTATGGATATGATTTAAACACTCTAAGAAAGAAAAAGTATACTGATATTGTCGTTAACACTAAAGAATCACTGAATAATATTGATTTAGTTTTAACTAATATGCAAAACACTTTCTATACTAAGCATAAGTTAGCTAATAATGAAATTAGAGATGTTGAAGTTAATATCTTTTCGATTGCCTTAAATAGTAAAGATTACTTAATCAATATGATTTACGATACCACCGAAAAGATTAAACAGAATATTATCATCAATACTTTTTTACATCAATCACCATATCCGATTGCTGTTTTAGATAATAACCAATTGGTAATTAATATTAATGATAAATTCACTGAATTGTTTCAATATACAAAAGAAGAAGTTTTAGGCAATAATTTAAATGATTTATTAACCCCATTAGAGTTACGTAATGAGCTAGATGATAATATTGATAAAGTTTTCACTGAAAACTTTATCCGTGTTACCACTATACGTAAACGTAAAGATGAGTCTTTAATTGATGTAGAAATTTTAGCCTTTCCAATAACCTATAATGATAAAATTATAGGAGCTTATGTCCATTACATAGATATTACCCAAAAAATAAAAGATCAAAATCAACTACAATTATTTAAAAAAGTCCTTGAAAATAATAATGAAGGTATCATTATTACCAATAGCAAAGAAGAAATTGAATGGGTAAATCATGCTTTCACCAAAATCTCGGGATATACACTTGAAGACCTTGTTGGAAAAACCCCAAGTATTCTTCGTTCCGATGTTCATACTCCAGAATTTTATCTAAAAATGTGGGATGAAATAAGAGAAAATAAACATTGGAGTGGAGAAATTTGGAATAAGGATAAACATGGAGAAATCTATCCTGAATGGTTAAATATCTATGCCATCCAAAACAATAATAGTATCACCAATTATGTCGGGATTATCAAAGATTTAAGTGAAAGTAAGAAAATTGACCGAAAGATGCGAGTTCTTGCTCAAAAAGATGTGCTCACTGGACTATATAATCGTGTGCATCTAACTGATATTATTAGTAAAACTATTTGTCAAAACAAAGACCAACCATTAGCTGTATTATTTATTGACCTTAACCATTTTAAAGAAATAAATGATACCCTAGGTCATCATGCTGGTGATACATTTCTTATCGAAATTGCCCAAAGATTTCAAAAAACATTTTCGGAAGATATTAATATTGCCCGGTATGGAGGAGATGAGTTTGTCTTTTTAGTACCAGGATTTTCAAGTAAACAACAAATTACCAAAATAGCCCGTAAAATCTTAAATATTATTAGTCAACCATATCGCGTTGATGGTCACTTTCTATATGTTACTGCTAGTTTAGGTATTTCTTTATATCCAAAAGATGGTACTACTTGTGATGAATTATTTCAAAATGCTGATATTGCGATGTATGTAGCGAAAAGCAATTTAGAAAATAAGATTGTATATTATACTCCAAGTATGAGAAAGAAGATTGACGAACGCTTTAAAATGGCTGTTTTAATGCGGGAAGCCATTGAAAAGAAGGCTTATACCTTATATTTTGAACCTCTATATGATTTAAAAAGCAATAAAATCATCTCTTGTGAAGTTAATGTAGATTGGCATAATCCAGAATTAAAGGCCTATTCTAAGCAAAAATACCTCGATATCGCTTGTCAAACAGGTCAGATAAATCAAATTTTTGCTTATACTTTTGAGGATATTTGTCGTAAACTCGAACAAGAAAAAGACTTCAATATACCGATATCGATTAATATTGCCATTGAACAACTTGAACAAACACTATTCATAAATCAAATAAAAGATATTATAAAACGTTATAACTTTAATCATTCTTTAATCGTTTTTGAATTTACCGATAAAAGTCTTGCTAATTACTCTACTCGTGTTAAAAAAACCATTCATAACTTACTGAAATTAGGCTTTAGTTTTACACTTGATGAGTTCGGTGATGATAACTCATCAATAAAGCAATTAAAACATTATCATATTAAAAGCATAAAACTTTCACCTAATCTTCTATACACTATTGATGAGAAAAATATCAATTATGAACTAATTAAGCTCTACCGTATAATATCACAAGAAATGAATATTAAGTTATTTGCTACTGGGGTCAAAAAGGAACAACAAGATGCGATTATTAGAGAATTGGCCTTTGATGGAGCACAAGGCTCATATTATGCTAAAGCAATAACTTTCGAAAAATTAAAAGACTTGTCTTGATAATAAATCAAGTACAAGTCTTTTATTAATCATTGTACATTTTAAAAGAAAAACAGCTTCTTACGTATTTTACTAATTACGCCTTTTTCAATATTCTCATTTTTGATTACACATAACTGGTTTTGATAAAACAATTTATCAGCATAATCTTTCCCATAATTTTTTTTCAAAAAATCATATCCATACGATAGTTCTAATGGTCGACTATGTAAGCTATGAGCATCACTTGCGATAAAATGAACTAAATTAGCATCAAGTAACTTTCTAACAATTTTATGATTAGGATGTTTAGGTTTTAAACTATTGACATTAATCTGCATATAGTGTCCGTCATTTACCAGTTCATATATAAAATTAGGATTATTATGAGTCACATCATAACGTTCAGGGTGAGCTAAGATCACTTTATAACCATCAAGACTGAGATTATATAATTCTTCTTTAAGATTAAACAACCAGTAGCTTGAAATAGGATAGACTTCAACGAGAAGATATTTAGAATCATTGAGGGTTGATATTTTTCTTTCTTTTAACAAGCTACTTGTATTAGGACTTAAAAGTATCTCACTACCTAAGTATAATTCGATATTGATGTTATTATCTAGGCAAGCTTGCTTTAAGTTAAAAAAGGGCTTAATAATACTATCTTTTTCGTTTACAAATCTATTCTCACTATAATGGGGTGTCAGAATTAATTTCTCTATACCATCTTGCTCAGCTTGTTTTAAAAGGTTAATTGCTTCACTTATGTTTCTCGCTCCATCATCGACTTCTGGTAGGACATGATTATGAATATCAATATACATTTTAATCACCCAAAATAATTGTAACGAAAAAAAAAGTTAAAGTAAACATTTAAAATAAGATTTTATTAACTTCTTTTTCTAAATTAAGATTACTACTAATTGATTGAGAAACTAAAAAATCATTTACATATAAATCATTATAGTAGTCTCCTTTTTTTATATATAGAGTTTCATTTTCATATGAAAAGGTGATTCTTTCTTCATTAACATCGATGAGCTTTAATGAGTTTTCTTTATTAAAAATTATTTGATTGATTATCACTTCTGTTCTACCTTTACTATGAATGAAGATGCGATTTATAACTTTATCATCTAGTTTTAAAATAATTGGTGATGAAAAATAAAGGTTTTTTAAGATAAGTAAAAGATTATCATCTATACTACATTCGATACAATCTTTGTTTAGTAGTAAAGATAATTGAGGATGTAAATTAAAACTTATTTCAAAGTCATGGTAATCTTTACTAATAAATTCATCGATAAGTAAAATGGTATCTGGAAAAGCGATGATATTTCTTTTACATATTACTTTCTCATATAAAGTATGAACAGAACTTACATAAGTAAAGGCTTCTAAAAAAGCGACATTTGTTATAGCAACAAATGGTTTTTGACTGGCATCAATTAAGTATTCATGAAAATCAACACTAAGAGTATTAAAATTATGACAATTGTTTAATAATTCTTTTTGCTTATTAGTAATAAAGATAAATTGGTCTTGATAGTACAAAGTAAAATGAAGATTATCATGAAGTTTATTTACTTCCGATAAGAAACTGTTTTGAAAAACCAATTTATAATAATTTTTAT
>DATCKO010000109.1:0-2887 GCA_036562215.1 Haloplasmataceae bacterium
GACTGGAGTTATGTCGATGATCTTTATTTAAAGTATCATGATGAAGAATGGGGCAAAGCGGTATTTGATGATCACCGTTTGTTTGAAATGTTAATATTAGAGATGTTTCAAGCCGGTTTAAGTTGGCATACCATCTTAAAAAAGCGGGAAAACTTTCGGCAAGCCTTTGATAGCTTTGATTATGTTAAAATTAGTCAGTATGATGAACAAAAGATTAATGAATTAATGAATAATCCAGGAATTATCAGAAACAAGTTAAAGATATATTCTACCATTCATAACGCCAAACAGTTTATCAAGATCCAACAAGAATATGGTAGTTTTGCGAATTATATATGGGGATTTGTAAATCATCAACCCATTATCAATCATTATCAGAGTCTAAAAGAAATACCAGCGACTACTGCATTATCCGACCAAATCGCTAAGGATTTAAAAAATAAGGGGTTTAAATTTTTAGGTAGCACCATAATTTACTCATATCTACAAGCTGTTGGTGTTGTTGATGACCATCTCGATGATTGTTTCTGTAAAGGTCAAGGGGTAAAACAAGATTAATATGAGTAAATAATATTAGGTGTGATTATATAAGGTACGGAGGAATTAGGATGTGTTTATTCGGAAAGAAGGAAAGTTGGGAACTAATTGATGAAAGTTTCCAAGAGGAGATGCGTAAAGCAGGGTTGGAAAAGCATATTGGTAAGTTATACCAAATTGCTAAGCAAGCAATTTATTTGGATTTGGAAAAAGCAGTTGAAGATAATATACCAATTGGATCATCTAAAATTGGTGGGCATCCTGATATATTTTTAGGATTTTCTTGGCCAACTAATGGTGATGTTTTTTTAGCGTTTCTTGCGCAAATAAATCTAACCGAAATCCGCAATCTCCATGATGGTTCATTACTTCCGCTAAGTGGACACTTATATTTCTTCTATGATAGTGAGAATATGCCAGAAGGAAAACATCATAGCGATAAAGATAGTTTTAGAGTATTGTATTATGATACCGCTGAACACCCCTTAATTCGTATGGAATACCCGGAAAAACTTTGTAATCAAAAGAATTCCATTTTCCCTGCTTGTTCAGTTTCTTTCCGAAATAAATGGACCTTACCATCCTATGAAGAACGGAAATTTAATAATGATAATTATCTTAACTATATAGCTTTAGAAAATGGTAAGGAGACTTTCTTATTAGGATATTGTAAGAATATTCAAGGTGATGTTAGAGAAACCTGTGCTAAAGTTAATTTAAACATAGATTATGATGAAACTCAAAAAATTTCCCGCACTGATTTAAAACGAATAAAAATTGATAAAGAAGAGTGGGTACTATTGTTTCAGTTAGATTCAGTAGAAGAGTGTAAAATGATGTGGTGCGATATGGGAATATTATATTTTATGATTAAGGTAGAAGATTTACATAAAAAACGGTTTGACAAAACTTGGTTAGTGTTACAATGTTATTAGGTATTTGAATACAAAAAAACACATATTAATATAATGTGCTTTTTTAAAAAACAATAAAATTCATTAATGATTAATTAATTTTATAGTATAAAATGTTATGAATATATACCCTTTTTTCAATTATTGAGTAATTGGTTTTACCATTTTAATCAAAAAATAGAGAGGAGATTTTCATATTTATAAAATTAAATTTACAAGTTTATTGAAGTTAGATTACTAATGAACAAATTAACTTACAAAGAGTTGTTAAACAAAAGTTTAACACAACTTGTTTTAATTTGCGTCATTATGAGCGCTATCAGTGCAATTATCAATTTCATTATTAATCTCATGTTTCAATTTAACTCTTATTTAATGTTGCCTAATTTGTCCAAACAGACCATTAGTAACTTTTTAGGTTTCTTTATCTGGCTACTTGTTATGCTTTGTCTAAGATCAAAAAAGGAAAATAGCGAAAGCTTCTTAAGTTCATTATTCACAATTCTATTAGTTATGCATGTGTATGTTTTTATAAAAAGCATCATTATAAATGTATTTTATCATCTTAGTTTTGCTGGCTTTACTGGTTCAGCCTTAATTGATTTCATAACTTGGCAATTTAATAACTTCGTCTATTCTTTCATTGTAATTGTTTTCCTAATCATCTTAATAAGAAACCGAAATTACTCAACTGCACGTAGTAAGCTTGTTCTCTTCCGTAATATATCCATTGTTCTCTTTGTGATTCATAGTATCGTAATAATCTTTAATTTTACGCGGATGATAACTAATCTTCAACTTATTAATGAAGATTTGCTAGATTATATTGCTATTAACGACCTAACAAACATTATCTTTTACCTATTTAGATCGATTATCTGGCTACTATTCATCATTAACTTTGTTAACTATTATGAAAGATATGAAGTAAGTATGACTATTCAAGATAATGAGAATATTATTAACTTTGATAACTCCTTAAAGAATGCATTTGGTCAGTATGGTGTAGTTATCATCTTACTAATAACTAGTATCATTAATTTAGGTATATATGTATCAGATATCATTAATGAATTTAAGATAAGATTGTCGTTAACATATATTAATGGAATATTAAATTCAATCATAACGGATTTACTTATTTTTGAATTATTGATTATTTTCTGTATAACTATCCTAGTTTTTAAACGTAATAAGAGTAGCTTGCTAACACCTTTAATAGGTTATGGATTAAACCAACTTGCCATTATTCTTTATAATGTAAACAACTTAATAAACGTATTTATTGTGGTAAAAGAAACACATTTCCAAGTAAATCAACTTTTATCTTTCATACTAATTTGTTAATGTTACAATAAAAGCAACCAATTTTGAGCGTGAGAAAACTACCAATATTGGTAAATTTCTTGCGAACAAATAGGTTGCTTTTTAGTATA
>DATCKO010000114.1:0-7794 GCA_036562215.1 Haloplasmataceae bacterium
TGTATATCATCTATAACATATTATTTACGAAAAATTTTTATAATATTTTCAAAATCAGTATATTTTTTGCTTTCTTTTAAATATTATTAATGAATAATAATGAGGTGATATAATGGCAAATATTCGAACAGATTTAATTATTGAAAATCTAGATAGTGCAAAAACAGATATTCAACCTAATGATTTAAAAATTAAAGAGTACACTATTGATGATATGAAAATTACAGAAGTATTAATAACTAAAGAACAAGAAGAGTATTTTCATAAAAAAGCTGGTACATATATTACTATTGATACTAGTGCTATTATTGAAAATGACCATGAAACATTATTAAAAATACAAAAACAAATTGCTTTTCAAATTAGTTCATTTTTCAAAAAATATAATATTACCTATGATGCTTTAGGTTTAATAGTTGGTTTAGGTAATAATAATGTTACTCCTGATGCTTTAGGACCTAGTGTAGTTGAAGAAGTATTTGTGACTAAACATCTTTTTGATTTGCATCCTGAAGAAATTGATGCAAGTGGTTTTCGTCCAGTCTGTGCCATTGCTCCCGGAGTTATGGGAAATACTGGAATCGAAACAGCAGAAATAGTTTATTCGATTATAAAAGATGTTAAACCAAAGTTTGTGATTGTGGTCGATGCCTTAGCTGCTAGAGCTTTAAATCGCATCAATAAAACCATTCAAATTTCTGATGCGGGGATTAGTCCTGGAAGTGGTGTAGGTAATAATCGCAAGGAAATAAGTTTTGATACTATAGGTATCCCTGTTATTTCCATTGGAGTACCAACCGTAGTTGATGCAGTGACAATTACGAGTGATGCGATAGACATG
Organism: Haloplasmataceae bacterium; assembly: GCA_036562215.1. Taxonomy (GTDB): domain Bacteria; phylum Bacillota_I; class Bacilli_A; order Haloplasmatales; family Haloplasmataceae; genus CALFRW01. The sequence continues at coordinate 842 of DATCKO010000114.1, forward strand.
TTAATTCGCCATATAGCTTATTCTCTTAATAATGAAGAACCAAAGGATCGATTAGTACCTACTGTTTTAAGTGGAAAAAAAGACTTATCTAATGTAGAATTACCTAATAATGAGGTTTTAAGAAAAATATTTGGTGAAGTAGGAACAATGAATAATGAAGAAAAACATAAATTAATATATGAAGTATTAACTCCTCAAGGTTTAAATTATATGGTAACAACTAAAGAGATTGATACCAATATTAAGGATTTAACTCACATTATTTCACGGGGGATTAATCTCGCATTACACAAAAATATTAGTTGATGACTAAATAATACATAATAACTCATCCCTTCTGATTATAATGGTAATAGATGTTATAAAGAAGGGATTTGATATTATTAAGAGGTTTTTTTATATCAAAACTTTTATTGTCTTTTTGATTTCCATATTTACGCTAGTTTATTTAATCAAAGAGGCTAATTTAAATTTAATTAATTTAAAATTGTATCAATCATTAGTTTTATTTTTAAATGATTTAAATCCTAATCATAACATTCTAGAATATCTTTTTTTACATTTCATTAAACTTATTTTTAATGTTGATATTCACAATTTAAAAAGTTTTTTTGAAAATATTAACCCGTTATTATAGGAGGTAATGATGGAAAAAAGAATTTTACGCTATGCGATGATTGTGGTTATTTTCTTTATTGGTTTATCTTTAGGAGTAGATTATCAAAACCGTTCCAATTTACAAGATTCTTTAGACCAATTTGAAGATGAAATAACCAAACCAAATAATGATTTTGAACCGGTAAACCCTTCTTTAAATCCTAATATAAATAATGATGTTGAACATAATCTTTTTACTTCACTAGCAAAAGATGGTGAGTATATCATTAAGAAGGGTTTAGATTTGATTTTAGATACTAGTAATAATATTTTCCGCTTTATCTTTGGGATTAAATAATTAACAAAAAGCCTTAAGGCTTTTTTTATTAATTTGGCGATTTAATTTGAAAAATAGAGCGAAATATTGTAAAATTTTATTGTTTAGAATAGTGATGGAGTGATTTTATGGGCCAAATTAATTACACAGATTTACGAAAACGACAAAAACAAATACGCAACTTTTCTATTATAGCTCATATTGACCATGGAAAATCAACTTTAGCAGATCGCATCCTCGAAAAAACCAATGCGGTTGAAAGTCGAAATATGGTTGACCAATTACTAGATTCAATGGATCTAGAAAGGGAAAGAGGAATTACAATTAAATTAAATGCGGTGGAATTAAAATATAAGGCTAAAGATGGAAATGAATATATTTTTCATTTAATTGATACTCCAGGACATGTCGACTTTACTTATGAAGTTAGTAGAAGTTTAGCAGCATGTGATGGAGCAATCTTAGTGGTTGATGCTTCACAAGGAATCGAAGCACAAACATTAGCTAATGTTTATTTAGCAATCGATAATGATTTAGAGATCATTGTCTTTTTAAATAAAATTGATTTACCAAGTAGTGATATAGAAAAGGTAAAGCATGAAATAGAAGATATTATAGGCATTGATGCTAGTGAAGCTATAGCTGGAAGTGCTAAATTAGGTATGGGTGTTGATGAATTACTTGAAAAAATCATCCATTTGATTCCTGCTCCAAAAGGAGACCCTGAAGCACCACTCCAAGCTTTAATCTTTGATTCTTTTTTTGAATCATATCGTGGTGTTATTCCTACCATTAGGGTTATTAATGGAACCATAAAAAAAGGTGATAAGATTCGCTTTATGGCAACAGGTGCAGAGTATGAAGTTGTTGAAGTAGGTGTTTATACACCTGAAGAAGTAGAACGTGAATATTTGACATGTGGCGATGTAGGTTATATTACAGCCTCAATTAAATCAATCAAAGATATACATGTTGGAGATACTATAACAAGTGTTGAAAAACCTGCTGATAAACCCCTTCCAGGGTATCGAAAGCTTAATCCGATGGTTTATTGTGGTCTTTATCCAGTCGATGCCGCCAAATACAATGATTTACGTGATGCTTTAGAAAAATTACAATTATCCGATTCTTCATTAGTATTTGAGCCAGAAACTTCACAAGCTTTAGGATTTGGGTTTCGTTGTGGCTTCTTAGGTTTACTACATATGGATATAGTTCAAGAACGTCTAGAAAGAGAATTTGACTTAGATTTAATTGCGACAGCTCCTTCGGTAATTTACAAAATCGAATTAACTGATGGTTCAATTATTAATCTTGAGAATCCAGCTCTTATGCCTTCTATACAAAAAATTAAGGAGATAAAAGAACCATATGTTAATGCAACGATTATTAGTCCTAGTGAATATGTAGGACCTATCATGGAGTTATGTCAAAGAAAACGGGGTACTTTTATTGATATGACTTATATTGAAGAAGATCGGGTTAATATTCATTATGATATACCCCTAGCAGAAATTGTGTATGATTTCTTTGATAAGTTAAAATCTAGTACTAGAGGATATGCTTCCTTAGATTATGAATTAAGTAATTATAAAGCCTCTAATTTAGTTAAAATGGATATTCTAGTAAATCATGAAGTTGTTGATGCTTTAAGTATTATTGTCCATCGTGATTTTGCTTATAATCGAGGTAATTTAATTTGTCAAAAGTTAAAGAATATTTTACCACCACAATTATTTGAAGTACCAATACAAGCTGCGATTAATGGGAAAGTTATTGCCCGAACTAATATTAAAGCCTTACGTAAAAATGTTTTAGCTAAATGTTATGGTGGCGATGTTTCTCGTAAGAAAAAATTATTAGAAAAGCAAAAAGAAGGTAAAAAACGCATGAAAAAAGTAGGTAGCGTTGAGGTTCCTCAAGAGGCGTTCATGGCAGTATTATCAGTAGATGAATAAAGGTTCTATTTTCGATTAGAACCTTTTTTACATATGCATATAATATGTAATGAGTGTGATACGATGAACCTTAATGAAATTACTAATCATTATGAATATAAAAGATTTAAAGAAAAGTATTTTCAAGGTGTTGTGGGGTTAGATTATATTGTTAAAGAATTGTTTGCTATATATGCTTTAACAGAAATAAATAAAATTAAAGAAAAAAAGCATTTACCATTTAAAAAACACTCTTTAAATATGATCTTTTATGGTAATCCTGGAACAGGAAAAACGACAATTGCGCGAAAAGTAGCTGAGATGTTTAAAGATATCAAATATTTAAGCAAAGGTCATTTAATTGAAATAGATCGAAGTGATTTAATCGGTGAATATGTTGGTCAAACATCCATTAAGACCCGCCAAATTCTAGAAGAAGCAGAAGGTGGAGTCTTATTTATCGATGAAGCTTATAGTTTATATAATGAAGATTACAATGATTTTGGTAATGAAGCCATTGATATATTAATAAAATTTGTAGAAGATCATCATGAGGATTTTATAGTGATCTTAGCTGGATATAAGGAAAAAATTGAAAAAATGTTGCATAATAATAAAGGACTAAATTCCCGCTTTCCAATAAAATTATTTTTTGAAGACTATACTATGGATGAATTAAAAGCTATTTTTCGTTCCACAATAAAAATATATGGATATGAATGTAGTATCGGATTAGAGAAGAAGTTTTACCAATATTTATCAAATTTAGCACAACAAAATCATCATATACTTAAGTATAATGGTCGCTTTATTCGTAATCTAATCGAAAATATTATTCGTAATCATAATATGCATGTCTTTTTAAGCAAAAATTATAATGATAAATTGATGGTATTAGATGAAGAAGATTTTATATAAAAATGAGTTAAGAACAGTTTTGTTCTTAACTCAAATCTCTAAACACACCAATAACTTTACCAATAATTTTTACTGACTTTAGAATAATTGGTTCATAAGCATCATTTTCTGGTTGTAAACGATAGTGATTATGTTCTTTATAAAATCTTTTAACTGTCGCTTCATTATCATCAGTTAAAGCTACGACAATTTCACCATTATTAGCCACATCGGTTTTCTTAACGATAATGGTATCATTATCGAGAATACCGGCATTTTTCATACTATCACCAGATACTTTTAAAGCAAAGACTGTATCACTCGTGCTAGCTAAAGAACTAGGAATTGGGAAGTAATCAGAGACATTTTCAATAGCTTCTATAGGATTACCAGCAGTAACTAAGCCTACCATTGGTACAGATAAGAAACTTTTTTTAATCTCTTTAGTTAAGATTATAGCCCGAGATGTTTCTGCATTCTTTTTTATATATCCTTTAGCTTCAAGATTATTCAATTGAGAATATACCGATGAACTCGATGATAGATTTACACCTTTACCAATTTCTCTTACACTAGGTGGATAACCGTTATTTTCAATAAAATCTTCAATAAAATTTAATATTTCTTGTTGTTTAGGGGTAAGTTTTTGCATAATCAACACCTCTTATTTTATTATATAACAAAAGTTTTAGTTATGCAAACATTTGTTTTATATAAAAATAACTCCTACTAATAATTAGTAGAAGTTATTGTAGGTTTATATTCTTATGCTTCTATAATAGCCTCTGTAGGGCATTCAGCTTGGCATGAACCACAATCGATGCATGCATCCTCATCAATTACATAGATATCTCCTTCGGAAATACATTCAACTGGACAAACTGAAGCGCAAGAACCACAAGCGATGCATTTATCAGTTATTCTTCTTGGCATTTTTACTCCTCCTTTACTAACATTCGACATAATTTTACCATAAATTATAAAAAAATAAACAATTTATCGGAAAATATTAATATAATTATTTAAAAAATAGGGAAAGTGTTATATAATCTTTTAAGTAATTAAATATCGGAGGTATTTTAATGATAGATGATTTATCTATAAACACAATTAGAGTTTTAGGTATTGATGCGATTAATAAAGCCAACAGTGGACATCCAGGTATTGTATTAGGGGCAGCACCCATGGCATATACTTTATGGACTAAGCATCTAGATGTGTATCCGAAAGATCCTTTATGGTTTAATCGAGATCGTTTTGTATTAGCTGCTGGTCATGGTTCAATGTTGTTGTATGCTTTGCTTCATTTAAGTGGGTTTAATTTGTCCATTGATGATATAAAGAATTTTCGAAAGCTAAATAGTAAAACTCCAGGTCATCCAGAATATCTTCATACTGAAGGAGTAGATGCCACCAGTGGTCCATTAGGACAAGGAATTCCTATGGCTGTGGGTATGGCAATTGCGGAAAGATATTTTGCGAGTAAATTTAATAAGAAAGATATTCCTTTAATAGATCATTACACATACGTTATATGTGGTGATGGAGACCTTATGGAAGGAGTTACAAATGAAGCTATATCATTAGCTGGTCACTTAAAATTAGGTAAATTAATCGTATTATATGATTCTAATAACATTACTCTTGATGGAACTCTAGAACAATCATTTAATGAAAATATAAAACAGAAATTTGAAGCTATGGGATGGCATTATGAATTAGTAGAAAATGGTACAGATATAAAAGCCATTAATCTTGCTCTCCGTCAAGCTAAAAATATTTTAGATAAGCCTTCAATCATTGAAATCAAAACTGTAATTGGTTTTGGGGCAACTAATCAAGGTACTAATAAAGTTCATGGTTCTCCTCTAGGAACTGAGGGTGGACAAGTAGCTAAGAAAGCTTATAAATGGACATATGATGATTTTGAAGTACCTCAAGAAGTATATGAACATTTTAAGGAAACTACTATTAAAAGAGGAACTGTAGAATATCGGGAATGGGAGAATAATTTAAAGCTTTATCAAGAAAGATATCCTGAAGACTATGAGTTATTACAACAATATCTAAATAATAACATAAATATCGATTTAACTGATATTTTACCAACATATGAAATAGGACACACTAATGCGACAAGAAACTATAGTTATGAGTGTTTAAATAAAGTGGCTAGTGTAATACCTAATTTAATAGGTGGAGCTGCTGATTTAACTTCTTCAACTAAAGCAATTATTAAAGGTGCAGATGCCTTAACTTTTGATAATCATACTGGAAGAAACATTTACTTTGGTGTAAGAGAGTTTGCGATGGCAGCGATTGCTAATGGTATTGCTTTACATGGAGGTTTAAGAGTATTTGTATCTACTTTCTTTGTCTTTAGTGATTATTTTAAACCTGCGATGAGATTAGCAGCTTTAATGAAATTACCAGTTATTTATATTCTTACTCATGATAGTATTGCAGTAGGTGAAGATGGACCAACACATCAACCAATTGAGCAATTAGCGATGTTAAGATCGATACCTAATATGCTAGTCTTAAGACCATGTGATGGTAATGAAACAGCAGCATGTTTTAAAATAGCGTTAGAAACTAAGGATCGTCCAATAGCTTTAGTTCTTACAAGACAAAATGTTGAAACTATCACAAATAATGTCTATAAAGATGTAGAAAAAGGTGCTTATATTGTAAGTAAAGAGAAAAATGATAAATTAGATGGAATTATTCTAGCATCTGGTTCAGAAGTTAATTTAGCTATTAAGGTCCAAAAGCAATTAGAAGAAGAACAAATCTATACAAGAGTAGTTAGTATGGTCTCCATGGAATTATTTGATAAACAAAGTAAAGATTATAAAGAAAATGTTATACCAAATAACATCCGTAAGCGTCTAGCAATTGAAATGGCTAGTAGCTTTGGTTGGCATAAATATGTAGGAATTGATGGTAAAGTGATTGGTATAGATACTTTTGGTGCTTCTGCAAAAGCTGAAGATGTCATTGAGTATTTTGGCTTTACTGTAAATAATATTGTTAAAGAGTATAAATCTTTAAGATAATCATTGATTTTCAGACTGTGTTTATGTAATAATAGTAATGTTATAAAGGAGGAATCAATATGGTACATTTACCAATATGGGCATTTATCTTAATAATTATCGGTGTTATCATTGTTGGTATGGTAT
>DATCKO010000117.1:0-1507 GCA_036562215.1 Haloplasmataceae bacterium
TGGACTTAGCCCCTACAAATATTTAGAATTTCTTTTATCAAGACTACCAGGGTCTAATTTTAGATCCAATCCAAACATACTTAATTTAATGATGCCATGGGATGAATTAGTTCAGAAAACATGTAAAGTAGATTAAATTTATAGGGATGTCATATACGACATCCCTATTTAAAACCCTGCATCTATTATTATACGCTTACAATCTTTTTCTTTCTTCATAAGTAAAATAGCAATTCTTACCTTTCATTAAATTAAATTCATCTGTAGACAATCCTACTATCAAATAGTCCCCTAACTCTTTTGCTCTTTTTAATAAGTTAATATGTCCATAATGTTATAAATCAAATGTTCCATAAGTTATTACTCTCTTCATAAGCATTTCTCCTGTAATTACATTTATATTTTCTAAAACTCTTTATTAATTATTAAATACCATAAAGATAAACAAATATTATTCCAGAAGATTCTCAATAAAACTCCATGTCCTAGAACAACTATTACCATCTAAATACATATGAACTTTATTTAATATATTGTTTCTTTCTTTTTGATAATATCTTGGGTCAAATAAACATTTAATTATATAATTTTGAAGATCTTTCTGATTTGTACATTTTGGACCTGGTGTCCATTCCTCATATGGCTCTAACAATAATCCTCTATCACTCTTATACTCGATTAAATCAACTGGTGTAAAAATAATGGGTAGATCAATCAATAATGTATCAAAATATACTGATGAGTAATCAGTGATTAATATGTTTGCTACATTAAGTATTTCGTATAAATCTATTCCCTTAGTAAATAACATATTATTTGTAATTATTCTTATATTGTTTTTTTCAATGATACTATTAACAAACTTGTGCTCCTCTGCTGGGTGTAGCTTTACAATCAATATAATATTATTTACTTCTAAGAATTTATGAAATTCCTCAGGGTTAAAACTTTCAAATCCAAATATATTTTCCCAACTTCTATTGCCTTCAGTTCTCTCACCTCTAGGGGTATACCTATATGTAGGCATATAAAAAATAAACTTTTTATCGTTAAAATTTTCATCAAATAAATATTCTATATTTTTCCTACCATTCGCCCAAAGTAGCAGATCATTTCTTTGTGCTCCAGTTATTATATATTTTGATGGATCCGTAGAAATACAATTATTCATTAAATTATTAAATAGAGGAGAATAAGAAGTTATATAGTCTACATTATTCCATTGCTTTTTAATTAGATCTTTAAACTTCTCACCTTTATCTGCATAACCCATTGCTTTTAGTGGAAATCCATGCCACAAATCTATTACTATTGGTAATTCACCATTTACTTTAGATTGGAATGGATAATTACCTTCGGTAAAAATAGCAATATCACTATTCACAATTGATTCTAAATACTTATTAGACATATCAGCAAATACTAGAGATATGTCATACTTATCTTTGATATATTGATCTGCCATTTTATATAATGCAATAGTATTAGAACCAGATAAGTTCGTATA
>DATCKO010000129.1:0-4576 GCA_036562215.1 Haloplasmataceae bacterium
CTATTGTATTATTCATAATAATCCTAGTATCGACCATTTTATTGTGACTAACGAAAAAAATTATTTGATAAGCTTTGATCATAGCACCATAGGATTTAAAGTACATGACTATATCAAATTATTCATCGATTATAGCGATATAGATGTTGATTGGATGACTCTAATAGTAAACGATGAGATTACGAAGTTTGAATTCTATTATTTTATTTTTAATGTCTTATATTTCATCATCTTAAATATCGATATAACTTTTTTGAAAAAAAATCAAAATTATGAATCTATCAACACTTTGATTCATAGTTTAGATGTTGGAACTAAAGCTATTGATTTATACCAAAAGTATGAATCAATCTATTCATCTACTGAAGAAGAAAAATAAAAAAATAATTATACATTCGATGATGAAGATAATTAAGTTTGCTGTGGTAAAAGTAAAGAGTAATAATAAGAATTGGTAGAAAGCAATTATAATTAAATAAGTGAAAATACTTTTATTTCTACGATACATATTAGAACTCCTTTCTGTATTTGTTATTAGTGTATGATTGATGCACAAAAAAGGTATAATATCGTGATAATAATATTGTATTTTTGATTTATTTTGGATATAATATTATATATATTCTAATAACCGTGATACGGAGGAGTAAAAGTAATCATACTTATAGAGAGGAACTATTTGGTGCAAAGTTCTAGATGGTTATTTTGAAGGTAGCCGTGGAGTTGGTATTGTGAAATTAAGTAGTGATATCCGTTTCCCGCGTTAAGGGTTAGAGGTGGAATTATTTAATAATTCAATTAGGATGGTACCGCGATATTAGTCGTTCCTTAGTGGGAGCGGCTTTTTTTATTTAGGAGGAAAGAAATATGGATAAAGCTTTATTAAGAATGCCCATAATGGAAACAGAAAGATTAATATTAAGACCAGTCAATATTAAAGATGTTAATGATATGTATGAATATGGTACTGATAAAGAAGTAACAAAATACTTACTCTGGAAACCATATGAAAAGATCATGGATGCCTATTGGTCTATCGAAAATATCTTTTATAAACGCCTTGATAATAACCTCCCTGAAGCATATGCCTTAGTTTTAAAATCAGAAAATAAAATGATTGGTATGTGTGACTTTGTTAGTATGAATGAAAAAAGTCGATGTGCAGAAATTGGTTATGTTTTAAATCGTCATTATTGGGGAAAAGGTTTAATGGTAGAAGCCTGTAAAGAGTTAATAAAATTAGGTTTTGAACGTTTCCATTTGGTAAGAATCCAAATCGCCCATATAACCGATAATTACCAAAGTCAAAGGGTAATAGAAAAATTAGGTTTTGTTTATGAAGGAATTAAAAGAAAAGGAGTTATTAAATGGGATGGTTCAATACACAATATTAAAACTTATTCCATAATTGATGATGATTATTTTCAAAAAAGCCTACCATGGCAAAAAAAGGAGTTGATATAAATGAAAAAAGAACTAGCTAAGAAATATGACCATAAGGAAGTTGAAAAAGGTAAATATCAATATTGGATTGAAAATGAATTTTTCAAGGCTGATGTTAAAGCACATAAACCCCATTTTACTATTGTTATACCACCACCAAATGTTACAGGTAAACTACATTTAGGGCATGCTTGGGATACGACGCTTCAAGATATCATAATTAGAAGAAAAAGAATGCAAGGCTATGATGCTCTATATTTACCAGGAATGGACCATGCGGGTATAGCTACACAGGCAAAGGTTGAAGAAAAATTGCGTAAGCAAAATATCTCACGTTATGATATTGGTAGAGAACAGTTCTTAAAAGTCGCATGGGAATGGAAAGAAGAATATGCTGATTTAATTCGTAAACAATGGGCTAAATTAGGTTTATCATTAGATTACTCACGCGAACGATTTACATTAGATGAAGGTTTAAGTAAAGCGGTAACGAAGGTATTTGTTGATTTATATAATAAAGGATTAATCTATCGGGGAGAAAAAATCATCAACTGGGATCCAGAAGCACAAACCGCAATTTCTAATATTGAAGTTGAACATAAAGAGATTGAAGGAGCTTTATACTATTTTAAATATCAGTTTGAAGATCGTTCCTCTTATTTAGAAGTCGCTACGACAAGACCTGAAACAATGTTTGGTGATGTCGCTGTCGCTGTACATCCTCTTGATACAAGATATAATCAACTCGCTGGTAAAAAGGTTTTAATACCAGGAAGTAAAAAAGCCATACCAATAATACTCGATGAATATGTCGATATGAACTTTGGTACGGGATGTGTTAAGATCACACCAGCTCATGACCCTAATGATTTTGAAGTAGGAAATCGTCATCATTTAGATCGACCAATATGTATTAATCCAAATGGTACAATGAATGAGTTAGCAGGAAAATACTGTGGTTTAGATCGCTTCGAATGTCGTAAGCAATTAGTTAATGATATGCAAAAAGAAAATCTATTAGTAAAAGTAGAAAAACACATTCATTCTGTTGGTCATAGTGAAAGAACAGGAGTTATTGTTGAACCATATTTATCAAAACAATGGTTTGTTAAGATGAAACCTTTAGCAATGCAAGTCATCAAAAATCAACAAAATCCGGAAGCAAAAGTTAACTTTTATCCAGAACGTTTTGAAAAAACCTTAATTCAATGGATGGAAAATGCCTATGATTGGTGTATTTCTCGACAACTTTGGTGGGGTCATAGAATACCAGCTTATTATCATAAAGAGACTGGTGAGGTAGTAGTATCTGTTGAACCACCTAAGGATATGGAAAACTATGTTCAAGATGAAGATGTTTTAGATACTTGGTTCTCCTCTGCTTTATGGCCATTTACTACTCTCGGTTGGCCTAATACTGATAAAGAAGATTACAAGACTTATTTTCCTAATGATGTTTTAGTTACAGGATATGATATTATCTTCTTCTGGGTCGCACGGATGATTTTCCAATCCTTAGAATTTACGAATAAAAGACCATTTAAGAATTGCTTAATCCATGGTTTAATTCGCGATAGTGAGAATCGAAAAATGAGTAAATCTTTAGGTAATGGAATTGACCCAATGGATGTAATTGATAAATATGGTTGTGATAGTCTAAGATATTTCTTAACGACTAACTCAGCTCCAGGACTTGATCTTCGTTATATGGAAGAAAAGATTGAAGCATCATGGAATTTTATTAATAAAATCTGGAATGCCTCACGATATGTTTTGATGAATATTACGGAAAATGAGAAGTTAGATATTAATTCTCAAAAGTTAAATGTTGCTGATAGATGGATTTTAACGCGCTTAAATGATACTATAAAGTTAATAGACCAAAATTATGATAAATTTGAATTTACAGAAGTAGGTCGTTATTTACAGAAATTTGTTTGGGAAGATTATTGTGATTGGTATATTGAAATGTCTAAACTTACATTAAATGGTGATGACGAAGAGGCTAAAACTAATACTAAAGCTGTTTTAATAACTGTATTAGAAGCAATTATTAAACTTCTTCATCCATTTATTCCATTTGTTACCGAGGAAATCTATCAAAATCTACCAAATACAACAACTTCGATTACGATAAGTGCTTGGCCACAAGTTAAAGATGAGTATCAATTTGAACAAGAACAAGAAATTATGGAATCTTTACAAGAGATAATTAAAGCTGTTCGTAATATCCGTAGTGAGGTAAATACACCACTTTCCAAACCAATTTCCATGATGATTAAAACCAATAATGAAAAGTTTGAAAAAGACTTATTAGCTAATAAAGCTTATATTGAAAAATTCTGTAATGCGGGAAAATTAAGTATTGGTAGTCAATTTGCAATTCAAGAAAAAGTAATGACATCAGTTATTAAAAATGGTGTAATTTATGTACCATTACATGGTTTAATAGATGTAGAAAAAGAATTAAATCGACTAAAACAAGAACTTATAAAGTTAGAAAATGAAGTTAATCGCTGTGAAAAGATGTTAAGTAATCCTAACTTTATTAATAAAGCTCCTAAAGAAAAAGTTGAAGAAGAAAAAGCGAAGTTAGTTGATTATAAAACAAAGTATGAAACCGTAAAAAAACGCATAGAAGAATTATAAAAAGTAAAAGAGAGTATCAGTCGATACTCTCTTTGAAAAGTTATTAAATATTTTAAGGAGATTAGCGAGATGTGGTTTATTTATATTAGTTTATGCTTAGGTATCATAATTGGTGCCAAAATAAAATTATCAGAAAAAAGTAAAAAGATACTTGATATCTTAACCAATATCGGGATATTTACCTTATTATTTGTGATGGGGATAAGCATTGGTATTAATAAAGAGATTATTAGTGATATTGAGAAAGTAGGAATAGTAGCCCTAATATATACACTTTTGACCGTTATTTTTAGTGTTCTTATTGTTTATTTATTTTCTTTTCTTTTAAGAGGTAGAAAATGAAAATGTCGTTATATATCTTTATTATTGTAATATTAGGGACTTTTACTGGTTATTTTCTAATCCCCAAGAAATTCAGTAATAATATCGATTTAATTATTAATATTATCTTAACTATCATGATTTTTTTCATTGGTATTGGTAT
>DATCKO010000139.1:0-6910 GCA_036562215.1 Haloplasmataceae bacterium
TTTGGTTATCGAAGTTTTATACATTTCAAACTACGTATTCTTATATGTAATGGTACTGGAATAATAGAAAAAGGATTAAGCAATTCAGCTTAACCCTCTATCAAATTATTCATTATCAGATTATTGGGAATATTTATTACCTACACTACTTGACAAAGAACCTAATAAGTTCCTTTTTTCTTTTTTAGGGCTTATTTATTTTTTTACGGCCCCTTATTTTAGTTATATTGCGCACTAAAAACTAAAATCATTAAATAAGCATCTTCACCATTTTCATAATAATGCTTTCGTAAGGTTATTTTTTGAAATTGAAACTTTTCATAAAATTTGATGGCTTTTTCATTAGATACTCTAACTTCTAACGTAACATTTTGACAATTACGTTCTTTTAAGTAATTAATAATAAATTCTAATAAAATACTTCCATATCCTTTACTTTGATATTCGGGTGAAATGGCAATTGTCGTTATTTGGGCATTTTCCTCGATAACCCATAAACCACAATATCCGATAATTTTCTCATCTAATATAAGTTTGTAATATTCACTATAAGGATGATAGTTAAAATCATATAAAAAGATTTCTTTTGTATAAGGTTCAAAAAAGGCTTTTTCTTCAATTAATAATATTTCATCGAAATCATTTTCATCGGTTATTCTTTTTATAATATATTTGTCATTCATTTTAAATTCATTTCCGCCTCGGTTAATCGTTTATAGTTAGGTACAAAAAAATGAAGGTTATCGACATTTATAAACTTTTCTTGTATCAATAATTGAGGATCAAAATGATCAATCAATAATTCATAATGTAATTTTTCATCTTTAATTACATAATCAGGAAATTTATTACTAACAAAGTAAATATCATCATTTTGGGTATATTTTTTTATATCAGAAAGTAACTTTTCATATGGATATAAATCATCACTAATAATATTAATAAGTTCATTGTTTTCTACTCGATATAGTGATGCAAATACATTTCCTCTTCTTGCGTCTATCATTGGAACAATATATTTTGCTTTATTTTTTAATGATGCACTCATTAATCTTAAGGTGGAAATATATTTTAGGGGAATATTTAAGGCATAACATAAAGCTTTCGCAACTACAACACCAATTCTAATACCTGTATAACTACCTGGTCCATATGAAACTAGTATTTCATTAATATCTTTTACACTAACATTATTTTTCACAAATATTGATTCAATACAAGGCATAAGCCTTGTGGAATGATCTCTTTCGATATTTTCAAAAAGGTAGTCTATTACATCTTGATCATTAGCTAATATAAGAATTAAAGCTTGAGTAGAAGTATCAATCAATAATCTTTTCATATTGTAAATCCTCACATATTTTTTCATATTGTTTTCCATATGGTTTAAAAACAAGTAATCGGATATCATTATCTATTAAATAGAAATTTATCTCTAGCCTTTCTTGTGGTATTTGTGATCTTATACGTTGTGGCCATTCAATAACACAAATTCCATTACCATAGAAATATTCCTCAAAACCTAAATCTTCATTATCATCATCAATACGGTAAGCATCCATATGATATAATGGAAGGTTTCCATCATATTCTTTAATAATTGTAAAAGTAGGACTATTAATAACTTGTTTAATATTTAATGCTTGGGCGATTCCTTTAGTAAAGGTAGTTTTTCCAACACCTAATTCACCTTCTAAAGTAATTATACTCCCAGGAAATAAATGCTTACCTAACATATAAGCAACATTAATAGTATCATTTTCTGATGTAACCTTTATTTCATACATATAACTCATCCATTTCTTTAAACTTCTTATATTATATATCTTTTTACTAGTTTTTATCAACTACTTTATACTATTCTAATTTTGCTTCTCTATCAACTTAATCTTTTCATAGATAATACGATTATTAACATACATAAGGGGATATAAAAAGATATTTGATATTATGTAAGTTAGTATAATTATAAATATATTATAATCAAAATACTTACTTAATAATATTGATAAAATAATTGTCCCCAAAAAATTAGTGATTATAATAATTATATTAATAAAGCGATACATCAATAATCCTACTATAATAATCCATAATGAAATTATTAAATATAAAGGATTATTATCTAGTGACATTAATATAATCTGATATCCTAATACAAGAAGTACATAATACTCTCGCGTTAAGTGATAATGATATACCTTATATGTATCTAATAATAATATTAAACCATATATCGTTTTTACAACTAAATAAGCTACTGGAATTAATATTAAAGCTAATATTAAAAAATCTTTTTCTTTACTAATAAAAGATATAGTCATAATAGTAAATCCTAGAAAAATGATTATATATGAGTAAAATTGCTTAATATAATTATTAACCATGACAATCACCTATTTTTCATACTACTATATAATAAGTGATTTCTATCAATTGGTGCAAGTTTTTGTCAATAAAAATAAAGGGTACATATTTGTACCTTAAGTTAACTTAAACATTTCAAAATTCCTAAATAAATAGAAAAGGCTACTAGATCCTGATACTTTGGTTGTCTTAACAAGTTTGCTTCACTAGGATTAGACAAAAATCCCGCTTCTATTAAAACACCTGGTTTTTTCACCATTTTGAATAAATATAAATTACTTATCGATTTAGCTTTTCGGTCTGTATTTTGTAATGTATCAATTAAACTTTCTTGAATACACTCTGCTAATCGTTTATTCTCTTCATAAAAATCAAAGTAAAAAGTTTGTGCTCCTTTCCAACGTTCATCATTTAAAGAATTCATATGAATAGAAACAAAGAAGTCACATGAAGAATTATTTATAATTTCAATACGTGTATCTAAGTCTCGTTTCTTTTTCGAACCAATGCCTGGTGTAACTAAATCAATATCACTACTTCTAGTTAAGATAACATCAAATCCAACTTGCTTAAGATAATTAGCTAGAAAGATGGAGATGTTTAAGTTCAAGTCCTTTTCTACTAAATCATATAAACCTCTTGCTCCTCCATCATAACCACCATGTCCAGGATCAATACAAACACCATAATCATTAAAAGTTTTATTAGGAAGAGCCTTAATTTCAAATGGAAATAATAAAAAAAAGATAAACGAAAGCATTATAATAGTAATTTTATGTGCATATTTCATAATCTCACCACTACTATTATGTGTTAATGTTTATCTTTTTTACTTGTTATTTTTTTCTATAGTCTGGTTTACCTAATAAAGTAAACATATTGTTTTTATACATTTCAACACCTGGTTGATTAAAAGGATTGACATTTAATAAATATCCGGACATACTACAAGCCTTTTCAAAGAAGTACACTAAATAACCAAAATGATATGCATCCATTTTTTTAACATTAAGAATAAGATTTGGTACACCACCATCAACATGGGCTAATACTGTACCTTGTAAGGCACATTTATTTACATAATCGATTGATTTACCACTTAAATAGTTTAGACCATCAATATTATCTTCATCTAAGTCAATATATAAATCATTTCGTGGCTCAATAATGTTTAAAACTGTTTCAAAAAGTATTCTTCGTCCATCCTGAATATATTGTCCTAAAGAATGTAAATCCGTCGAAAAGTTCACTGTAGCAGGGAAGATTCCTTTATGGTCTTTGCCTTCGGATTCACCAAAGAGTTGTTTCCACCATTCACCAAGGTATTGAAATCTCGGTTCATAATTAACTAATAACTCTAGTGTCTTACCCTTATTATATAAACAATTCCTAATAACCGCATATTTATACGCATCATTATTACTAAGTTCAGGACTAGAATAATCAAGCATGGCTTGATTAGCCCCATCCATCATGGATTTAATATCAATTCCACTTACAGCCATAGGCAGTAAGCCCACTGCCGTTAATACTGAGTAACGTCCGCCGATATCAAAAGGAACAACAAATGTTTGATAATGTTTGGCATCAGCTAATTGTTTTAAAGCTCCTTTAGTTTTATCCGTTGTTACATAAATCCGTTTTCTACTTTCTTCTTTACCGTATTTATCTTCTAGTAGTTTTTTTAATAAGCGAAAAGCTAGGGCTGGTTCAATAGTAGTTCCTGATTTAGATATAACATTAAGTGAAAAATCTACATCTTTTAAGATTTCTATTAAATCATGAAGATAACTACTAGATAGGTTTTGACCAGCAAATAAAACCTTTATACCTTTTTGCATTTGATAAAAATGATGATTAAATATTTCAATTGCGGCTTTAGCTCCTAAATAAGAACCCCCGATACCAATAACTACTAAAACATCCGCTTGTTTTTGAATTTCTTTAGCACAAGTTAAAATCCTCGCAAACTCCTCTTTATCATAATTTTTTGGTAAATCTAACCATCCTAGATAATCATTTCCTAATCCGGTTTTATTATGAAGTGAATCATGGTTTAACCTAATAATATTTTGGTAACTATTAATCTCCTCTTCTGATACAAATTTTAAAACATTTGCATAATCTAGTACTAATCCCTTATCCACATTACCCTCCTATTTTTTTACCTTTATAAGGTTATCTAACATTGTTTTTAGATTGTGAAATCCACTTGGTGTTTCTTCGATAACAACCTTTCCTTTGCGTTTTTCTAAAAAACTTGTATAGTAATTTTGGGCTTGCTTCAAACTCAATTTAGCGTTATTATTTTCATCAATTTCTAAAACTTTTACTCTAACCACTTCACCGATTTTGACATAATCATTAACATCTTTAACAAACTCATCGGTTAATTCCGATATATGGATTAAACCATTGGTATCATTATTTAGTTTCACAAACACACCATACGGTTGTATCCCAGTTACTTTTCCGCGAACGACACTCCCTTCCTTTAAAGCCATAATATTACACCTCAATTCTTAAAATTATTTTTTATTATAACATAAAACTCACATAATTTTAAGATTTATGTCGATTATTGAACTATTTAATTAAGGCTGAACTAAAGACAGGACTATTAATTTTATATGGATTTAGATAACGATAAATACTGTTAATAGCTATTACTGCTTCACCAAAACCACAGGTTATCATTTTTACTTTACCAGGATAAAGACAAGCATCTCCAGCAGCATAAATACCTTTAATATTCGTTTCTAAATTAGAATCTACAAGTAGTGAACTATGTTCTAAAGCTAAATCCCATGATTCAATTGGACCTAATGAACTCAAGTAACCAAATAAAACAATTACATCATCTATATCTATCGTAGTAGTCTCTTTAGTATCCACATTTTCTAAAACGATGCTTTCCACAACGCCATTACTTCCTTGTAAGGATTTACCAACATATGGAGTTAATACTTTAACACGTGAATTATACATTTTTTCAATACTTTGCTCATGCGCTCGAAACTCATTCCTTCTGTGTACTAATATTACTTCTTTAGCCACACTCTCTAACATATTAGCCCAATCGACTGCAGAATCACCACCACCAAAAATAATTACTTTTTTATCATAAAATTTACTCATATCATCAACATGATAGAAAATGTTACGATATTCATTTTCTTTATCTAAACCTAATTTTCGTGGTTGAAACGCTCCTTTTCCTGCAGTAATGAGTACGGTTTTAGAGTAATGGCATACAAAATCAGTACAAATTTCAAAAACATTTCCTTCTTGATTATATCTTACATACTCCACTCTTTCATTTAAGACTACTGATAGTTTATCTTGAACAGATTCCATTTGCTTATGCAAATTCTTTATCAAATCCTTAGCTTTAATTTCTTTATAGCCAGGAATATCATAAATAAATTTATCAGGATATAGTGCTTTTAATTGTCCTCCTAATTCTGGTAAAGCATCAATAATCTTTACCTTTAAATTACGCATTGCGGCATAAAAGGAAGCATACATTCCGACAGGACCTGCTCCAATAATTGTCACATCATAAGCATTATACATCTCTAATCACCTTTCTATTTAAACTACTATTATTTTATCATGTGCAGGAAAAAAACATTAATTAATATGCTTAATAAAAAAAAGCTAGAAAATTAACTTTCTAACTTTATCTCGTGTGAGCGATTCTACTAGCAGCACTAGCAGCAATTGCTCCTACAATATCATCTAAAAATGTATTACATTTATTAGGTTCTTTACCAATGCGGTCTATTTCACCAACAATACCGATTTTTAATTTATCTATGTAACCAAAATTAGTTAAACCTATAGAACCGTAAACATTCACGATAGAATAAGCTAAGACTTCATCGATGCCATATAATGAATAATCATTCATTAACATAGAACGTAATGGTTCCTCAATATGGCCTTGTTCCGCTAAAATATCTAATGTTAATCCTGTTATGACCGCGTTAATTACCTCTCTTTTAGAGATGACATTTTGGACATGTTCTAAACAATAATTAAAACTCACATCATAATATTGCTTTTGAATTTCATAAGTAATATTAGCGATATCAGCTAATGTGACACCTCGATCTTCTAACATTTTAATAGCTTTTTCTCTTAATACTTCATAATCAACATTCATCTGCATAACCTCTTTCAAATATTTTAATCCTCTGCATATACTTTAATGAAGGGATGATTTATATGGAAATCAAGGAAAACTCGTTAATTGAATATTTTGATTACGATTTAGAAAGATTACTCAATGAATTCAACAATTATTATGTTCTAAAAGCTAAAAACCTTCCACTTTATATTCAATCATTGTATTTATATTTTTCCCATCTTGCAGAGAATAGTCTTCAATTATTAATTACCGAAAATTTCAACCATAAAAAGGCGATTGATATTTTATATGTTCCAAATATGTATATTAAACCATATTCTGAAGAAGAAATAAATAGTTTTTTAAAAAATTATCAAGCAAATACGAAAATCTTTTACGGTTTAGCAGGAT
>DATCKO010000140.1:0-4798 GCA_036562215.1 Haloplasmataceae bacterium
TTTGGTTATCGAAGTTTTATACATTTCAAACTACGTATTCTTATATGTAATGGTACTGGAATAATAGAAAAAGGATTAAGCAATTCAGCTTAACCCTCTATCAAATTATTCATTATCAGATTATTGGGAATATTTATTACCCACACTACTTGACAAAGAACCTGATTTTTTTATATTAAGCATTTTCATCTTCATAATATTTAATTAAAGCTTGTGTACCAAGATTTCCATAACCATTTTCTAATAAACTATTATAAAGACTCTCCACTAAATCGAGTCCAGGTAAATCAATGGCTACGTTTCGAGCTTCGGTTTGAGCGATATGAATGTCTTTAAGAAAATGCTTTATGTAAAAACCTGGGGTATAATCTTTTTTAAGTATTTTGGGCGCATTATTATTTAATTGCCAACTAGCAGCAGCTCCCTTAGATATACTGTCCAGTACTTTTTCCACATCTAAATTAGCTTGCTTAGCATAAACCAATGCTTCAACCATACCAAGCATATTTCCAGCAATAACTATTTGATTAACCATTTTCGTATGTTGTCCACTACCACTTGGTCCTTGATAAACAATATTTGATCCTAAAGTATTAAAAATTTCTTTACATTCATTAAAAACTTCTTCATCGCCACCTACCATAATAGAAAGACTAGCATTTTTAGCACCGATATCTCCACCCGATACTGGGGCATCTAATACATAAATATTCTTAGCTTTCGCTTTTTCATAGATTTCTTTGGCAAGTGATGGTGATGAGGTTGTCATATCGATAAGGATGGTACCAGGTTTACAGTAATTAAGTAAGCCACTCTTACCTAGATAAACATCTTGGACATCTGTAATAAAACCAACTATGGTAATTATTAGATCACAGTTTGAAGCTAATTCACTTATCGAATCACACCAAATAGCTCCTTTATTAATCAAATTCTCTGCTTTCTTTCTTGTTCTGGTATAAATATATATCTCTTGATACTTATTTAATAAGTTATTTGCCATTGGTTCACCCATAACACCTAATCCAATAAAACCAATCTTACGCATTCATAATTCTCTCCTTGAAGTATATTTAATAACTTTTACTATTATATCACTTTTTATTGAAAATGCAACTACAAATAAAATGCTGACTGTCAGTCAGCAAAAATTACACTCTTTAATTATATTAAATCCTGCTTCTTCATTTCATCTTCAAGAGTTTGTAATGCTTCATTAGCATCTGTTCCATTAGCTTCAATCGTAATTTCTCCACCTTGAGGAACACCTAAGGACATAACACCCATAATAGATTTAAAATTGACTTTTCTTCCTTTGTATTCAAGTGTTATATCACAAGAAAATTTACTTGCTATGTTTACTAATTGTGTTGCTGGGCGAGCATGTAAACCATTTTCCGCAGAAATTATATATTTTTTTTCCATTTGTATTACTCCCTTACTTTAAATTCTTATTTATTTTATACTAAATTATTCTAACTTTCAAGTTTTACACTCTTTATAAACAATTCTGAATTGCTTTTTCTAATTCAGCAGCATTACTGCCAATAATAGCTTGTAATTTATTCCCAGCGACAAAAACACCACTAGCACCTAAGCTTTTAATATTATCTAGGTTAACTTTGCTAATGTCATTAAGTTCTACTTTTAAACGACTATACGCATATGATAAAGACAAAATATTATCTTTACCACCTAAACTGTCTAAAAAAGACTGAACTATTTCTTCATTAACATTAACTTTAACTTTTTGTTGTTTCTTAATAAATGTATTATCATATAAGAATAAACTAATAAAGTAAAGTATATAAAGTAATATGATACTACCGAAATAATAATAAAACTCTACTTTAAAGAACAAGAAACTATAACTAGTAATTAATGAAGAAATTCCTAAAGCATACTGAGAATCAAATAGTTTTGTTTTCCTAATGTGGGCTATATATAAGTTAAAAACACTTCGTGAAGCATATAACATGCTCGATATCATTAATAAGAAATAAATTAGAATTAATATTAATGTTTTTAACATCGGAGCTATATTGATTTTAAAGTATATATCAATATTATTGTTTGTTAAAATTAAATCAACTATGTAAAATACACTAAAAATAATGAACACAATCAATAGATTGATTAGATTAGCTTTTTTCATTGTCATGCCTCCTGTTATTATTTTAACTTTTTTTCAGAATATATCAAGTTTTATTTCAAATTATTTACATTTTAAAAAATTGGGATTATGTTTCATGTATATATATACATTTTTTTAATTATATCACAAATAACCATCCACAATAAATCCTATCGCATTTAATATATTAGGGTCGTTTAATGGGGGTGATTAGATGAATATCTTTCCAAACAACAATATGTTATGTCCACGACCTATAGCACAAAATCTCAATTCAGATAATCGTGAACGAGATAGACGTCGAAATCGTATTGACAATTTAGAAGAAGGTGATCCCATCCTTGTCCAAACTCCTTCAGGAATCTGTGAACAAGGAGTTTTCCTAAGAATTGAAGATGGTTTTTTAATTTGGGCTAGATCGATTTCAGGTTCATCATTCATCGCAATAACTAGTTTAGATGCCATTAGTATCACAAGACTATAAAAAGATATAATAAACTGATAATGCTCAAAATATAATAACACACATATAATAATAATAATAATGAAGTTAGAGGAGTGATAATAATGCATGCATTCGATGCTTTAGTGGAAGGAGATCAAATTCATGTAATTGCTCAAAGCGGTCATCACGATAAAGGGGTATTTTTAAGGGTAGAAAACGATTTTCTAATATGGGTGAAAAATAATGAAGGAAATGCAGTCTATGCAATTACTAGTTTAGAAGGTATAAGTGTATTTAAAGTATAAAGATAAAAGCACTAATAATAAATTTTAGTGCTTTTTTAATGTACATTTCCTAGGCAATTATTTATCTTTTATACTTTCGAGTAATTTCTCTGCTGTATTAATATTAGTAGCTAAAGCTACATTATATACATCACATAAACGCAATAAAGCATTAACATCTGGTTCATGTGGTTGAGCAGTAAGAGGATCACGAAGAAACAAAACCATATCTATCTTGTGATTAGCCACCATCGCCCCAATTTCCTGATCTCCTCCTAAAGGTCCAGATTTCATCCGCTTTATTTTTAGACTAGTGTTTTCCATAATATGTAATCCTGTTGTACCAGTAGCATATAATTGAAATTTTTCTAAAACCTGTTGATATTTTTTACATAAATCAACCATATCAGCTTTTTTCTTATCATGAGCAATTAATGCAATATTCATATTTTCCTCCAAGAGTCTTTGTGTTATTATTATAACATAATTACTTTAAATATTTAGTATCTTTAGTTATAATAATATAAAAAGATGGAAAGGATGTATCAATGTGACTAAATTATTGGAAATACTAAAATACTTGCTTTTAGGAGCTATCCAAGGAATAACAGAAACCTTGCCCATTTCTTCAAGTGGTCATCTTATCATTTTGAGTAGCTTATTAGGTATAGAAAGAAATGATGACCTAACCTTTGAAATACTACTACATTTTGGTTCTTTAATAGCGGTAATTTACTTTTATCGAAAAACTTTACTTAAATTAATTAAAAGCTTTTTTTCTTATTTATTTAAGAAAGATAAAGATTGCTATACTGATTTTAAATATGTCTGGCTCTTAGCCTTAGCTACTATACCAGCAGCACTAATAGGTTATTTCTTTCAAGATTACATTGGTAAAAACCTAGCAAACCTTCTTACAGTTGGTGTAGCATTAATAATAACCTCTGTTATATTATATGTAATCAATAAAATGCCTAAAGGAACTAAACAAAAAGAAAACATCACTTGGTTAGATGCTATAAGTGTGGGAATCATTCAAGCTATTGCTATAATACCAGGTATTAGTCGTTCAGGTTCTACAGTATCCATGGGCTTAGCTCGTAAATTTAATATTGAAAACGCTGTTCAATTTTCCTTCTTCTTATTTATTCCTGTTACCTTAGGTGCTACTATTATTGACATTATTCACTTTTTAGAAAATCCTATTGCTCCTACTTTACTAATTCCTTATATTATTGCTTTTTTAACTTCGATTATCTTTACTTATATATCCTTAAAAATTTTTATTAATGTTATTAAAAAAGGAAAATTAGTTATTTTTTCTATCTATTGTTTAATTGTCGGAATATTATCTATAGTATTAAACTTTATCTAAAAAGAAAAGTGTGTTAATATCTATAGGTATAACACTATTTTTTAAAAATTACTCTTGCGAATTATCATTGTCTATACTAGAAACAGTACCTTTCATATTTTATATATGAAAGGGGGAATATTATGTCTATTGAAATTAAAAGACCTGATTTTGATGATCCATGTCGTAGAGAACGCCGAGAAGATGAAGAAACTTGTTGTGTATGTAAAGTCGTAAAATTTATTGATAGAATTCAAAGAAAATTTTCTCAAAGTTGTTGTATAAGTTGTGAAGCACCTCGATTAGGAGAAAATGTTCCAGGAGTTAGTGCCTTTAACACTCGTCCAATCATTCTCTATACAGAAGAAGGAGCACCATTTGCAATAATACCTGACCCAATTGGTGACCCAACTACAACTACGAATATTTTCCGTGTCGAAAGTGTTGATAATTGTTGTGCTATCTTGAGAGCTTTAGTAGTGGAAGATGATGTGTTAGTAGGAACGAACTCTTGTGTAACAGTTGATTTATGCGAATTTGTCGGTATTCAATGTCTAGCAGATGTCTTCATCGGTTGTACT
>DATCKO010000142.1:0-2239 GCA_036562215.1 Haloplasmataceae bacterium
ATACATCCAAATAATAATTTTGTCTTTGCAACCAATGTTTTTACATCAAGTAAAATGAAGTCATACAATTTACCAAATTATGATAACTGGCGTGCGGAAGAGCGCTTTGAAGCAATAAAAGAAGCTTTAGCAAAAAATTCATTATCACTAGAATTTGTCAAAAACTTACTTAGTGGGAAATATGGTTTTATGTGTCAATACGACCGAAAAAAGAATGCTGATACTGTTTGGTCTGTGATTTATGACTTAGCAAAGAAAAAAATATACCGTGTCGAAGGTAATCCCCATAGAAAAAATTATAAAGAAGATCTCCGTTTTCAATTTAAATAAAAATTTTGGTTTACCAAATCTTATTTTAGGTAAACCTTTTTTTTGTAAAAAATATAATATGCTAATTTTCTACATACTAATGAAGATATTATATATATGATATTGTCTTATATGTATAGGCTATAAAGATTAAGAAAAAATAAAATTGATACTTCAATTTATTAGGAGGTCTTTTATGTCTAAAGAAAAAGCAGTTAATACAAAGACTAATAAACGATTATATAAAAGATTATGTGATTTACCATCGGGATTAAAAAATGCCTGTTGTCCTAAATGTAATAGTAAAAATTTAACAGGAGCTATTATAACGGAATTTGCTGATGAATTTGATCCCAACATTCTTTGTCGGGATTGTGGATACTGGCGTGATTAATATATAATAAGGGGTAAGAATAGATGATTAGTAAGGTAATATGTTTAATTTTTGATGGACTTGGGGATAGTCCAATTGAAAGCTTAGGTTGGAAAACACCTTTAGAAGCAGCTAATATTCCTAATTTTGATGAAATAGCGCAAAATTCCTTATGTGGTTTAATGAATGCCTTAGGACGTGGAATTAGACCAGGGAGTGATGTTGCGCATTTAGCACTTTTCGGTTATCCAATGGAGAAATACTATACTGGTCGAGGACCAATAGAGATTGCGGGATTAGGCATTAAACTAGAAGAAGGAGATTTATCATTAAGGGGTAACTTTGCTACTGTCAACAGTAATTGGGATATAATTGATAGGAGAGCGGGTAGAATCTTAGAAGTAAGTGAACTAGCTAAAGCTCTTGATAATATGTATATTGACGGAATAAATTTCATCGTAAAACCAGGCACAGCACATAGGGCTGGTGTAATCTTGCGGGGTCAAGGTTTATCTTCAGCTATTTCTGATTCTGACCCGCATGAAGATAAAAAACCAGTTAAATTATTCTATCCCCTAGATAGTAGCGAAGAAGCTCAATTTACATCTCAAGTACTAAATAAATTTATTCAGAAAGCACATGAAATACTTAAAGACTTAGATATAAATAAAAAAAGAGAAAAACAAGGATTATTACCAGCTAACTTTTTATTATTAAGAGGTGCAGGTTTACAACCATCTATTCCTAGTTTTTATAATCGTTATCAGCTAAAAGCTTGTTGTATTGCTGGTGGAGGTCTTTATAAAGGTATTGGTTCATTTCTCGGTATGGATTTAATAGAAGTTGAAGGTGCTACAGCCCTTGCCAATACCAATATAAATGGTAAATTTAAAGCCGCTATAAAAGCTTTAGATGAGTATGATTTTGTCTTTGTCCACATCAAGGCAACAGACTCCTTAGCTGAAGATGGTAATTATCAAGGAAAAATAAGCTTCCTAGAAAGAGTTGATAAAGAGTTAGTAATATTTAAAGATTTACCTAGTAATGTTTTACTAGTAATAACTTCTGACCATTCTACATCATGTAATTTAAAAGCCCACACTGCTGATCCCGTACCAATCATATTTTATGGTAAGGGTATTAGAGTCGATAGAGTAAGTCAATTTGACGAAAGATCATGTGCCTATGGAGGTTTAGGTTATATTGAGGGAAAAGACTTAATGCCTCAAATCTTAAATATTATGGGAAAACTACCTTTACACGGTGCTTAATAAGCAAATCTATTAAAAACAGAATATTATATTATAAATAGTAAAAGATTAGGGGTAAATAAAAATGGTGTTAGAAAAGATTAGATGTGATAACCCTGATATAAAAATTACTATAAAAAGATTATGTGAGCTACCAATTGGCCTTAAAGATAGTTTATGCCCTAAATGTGGTAGTAAGGAACTAACTGGAGCAATTATTACCGAAACAGCTGATGAATTTGATCCCAATATTTTATGTAAGAATTGTGGTTATTGGCGCGATTAATAAAAAGAATAGGTATAGTTC
>DATCKO010000143.1:0-2120 GCA_036562215.1 Haloplasmataceae bacterium
GATAATTTAAATAATATGCATGTTCCCAAACATCAATAGCTAAAATTGGTTTTTTACCATCACTTAATGGTGAATTTTGATTAGCAGTTTTCACAATTTCTAATTCTTTGTTTTGATTTACAACGAGAAATGCCCATCCTGAACCAAATAAATTATTGGCAGCCTCACTTAATAATTCTTTAAACTTCGCAAAAGAACCAAATTTTTTATTAATAGCATCAAGTAATTCACCCTCTGGTTCTTTACTACCATTAGGGGTTAAGGTTGACCAATATAGATTATGATTTACATATCCTCCACCAGTATTTATCACTGTTTGACGAATATCTTCTGGTATTGAATTAACATCACTTAATATTTCTTCCACGGTTTTATTTCCAACAAAGTCTGGATATTTCTCTAATGCTTGATTTAACTTCGTAGCATAACCTCTATGATGTCTATCATAATGGATTTCAACAGTTAAGGCATCAATACTAGGTTCTAAGGCATTATAGTCATAAGGTAATTCAGGTAATACAAATTTCATATTTTCCCTCCTAATTCTTGGTAATATTATTATATGATAGTTGATAATCATTATCAATAAAAATGCTTACTCATTCATAATGAAAAGATATTTTACCATCAATAAAACGATAATATCTTTTTAACTTAGCTCTTATCTCTTGACTAGAAAAAAAGAATAACGAAAAAGCTTCCCACAAAAATAACCATCCTCCAATAAATAACCCTTCAACGACTGTGGTTTTAAATAACTCCATATATAAATGTTGTTTTAGTAAATAGGCAAAAGAAAGAAAAGTAAAAGACATTATCATATATAAAAAATACGCTTGTTATTAGAGTTTAATTTTCGCTTAATAAAGTGAATTAAATCTGGATCAATATCACGTCTTATAATAGGTGATGGGTCCCAACCATTAAAAACTTCATTATAAGAATCTAAAGATACTTCTATAAGAATCGCTTAGTATTTGGATTCTGTTTATATATTTGACGTAAATAATTTCTTTTTTTACGAAACATAATAACCTCCATATTATAAGTTTAGTAAAAAAAAGCTGAAAAACTTAATAGCCTTTCAGCATAAACAATATTATTAAAGATCTTCTGTTAATACTCCTTCAAGAGGTGGAGTACCACCTAAAAGACCTATAACATATAAAGTATAACTTTTACCTGGTTGAATGTTAATATTTGGTATAGTCAATAATACTTGATCATTACTATTTAAACGGAGTTGTAAATCATTAATATTTGTACTTATTGGAGTATAATTTGTCTTTTGTTTAAATTTAGTATCAACAAATATTTTTGTTTTATCTGTTAAAGTTAAATTAATTGCTGGAAGATTCTCTGATAAATGTATTAATCTAATTTGGGCATTATTTTGGTTAAAACGGATATCTTTTGGAATCAATGTATCATCACTATTTTCAACATCTTCAATATCATTTATTACCCAACCAATGATATTATCAAACTCATCTATTACTACATCAATATCATTACCAAATTCATCGACAATCTTTTCTACTCCATCCCCTATTCTAACGATTAAATCTTCTAAAGCACCAGTTAATTCTTCAAATACAATAGCAATAATAACTCCTGCTTTATCAACTATTACATCAATCGTGTTACCAAATCGATCAACAATTCTTTTAACTTCAGAGCCAGCCTCGATAAAAAAATTGTTTACTTGATCAACTACATCTACTACTACCATTCCTCCACTATCAACTACAACATCAATCATATTGTTAAAAGCATCAATAACTTTTAGTGTTTTATTATCTTTTCGATAATGCCTGTTAACAGAGTCTGAAACCACAATTAAATCTACTTTTCCTTGATCGTTTATGATACTAATTGTGTGATACTTATTACTAGGTATACTGATTGTTTCATTATATAATAGTCTTTCTGTAAGTGAATCGTATATTTTTATATTAACACGACTTTTATACATATTTATTTTTAGAGAATTATAAATTTTTTATCCATTAGTAATTCTATTTGTCGAATTTTGTCGTTTTACCATCTACATATTCGATTTATAGCTACTAAAAAACCCTCCTAAGAGGGTTTTATAAACTATTTAGATATGTTTCAAA
>DATCKO010000146.1:0-2609 GCA_036562215.1 Haloplasmataceae bacterium
ATCTGGTTTAGCAGAAATACCTCCTTTCTCATTTTTAATGGCATCAATTTGTTCTTGAGTAAAATCTTCATAAGTATGTCCACTAACATAGAAACTACCATCTGCTCTTTTGATAAAAACTCTACTATTCCATCTATCAGATACAGTATCTCTCCAATAATCTTTATCTATCTGACTTATGTCATTAATAGGTTTATCAACTTTTATATCACTCAAATCAACATCTTCAATACTTTTAGCTAAATCACTAATATGCTTACTAGCTTCTGCATAAGTTTTAAACTGTTGATTATCTGGTGTAGTATATATTACCTCATTACCAGGAAGTATAAGTTTAGAATTACTATAAGCTAATAAATCAGCAATATCACCTAATGTCATATTATCAGGTAATTTATCAATCTCTACTTCTTTTTGTCCTAAAAGCTGTTTCATAAAAGCTTTTATTTCTTTAAGAAGTTGTTTGAGTAAAGATATTAATTTGCCATCTTTAACTTTATCTAATCTATCAGCAACCATTAAACCTAAAAGTTCAACAATAGCTTCTTCTTGTTGTTCTTCTAAGGTATATAATTCTGCAATACCTATTTCACTACCTACTTCACTATCTAAGAATTTTCCAGCATTATGATCCTCTTGTGTTACTATATGACTTCTAGACTTGCCTTCTTTATAAACATAATCCCTCTTAATTCTATCGAATACTTCTTTACCTTTACCATATTCAAGTTCTTTAAGTAGGTTTTGGTATAGTTGTGTTTTAGGTTGACTTAATTTTAAAGACTTAACATATTCTTCAGCCTCTTCTCTGGTATCAAAAAAATTAACATCCCCTAAATTTTCATCAGAATATGTTTCTACTTGGAATTTAAAAGGAGCATTAGGGTCATTTAATTCTTTAATTTCATATTTAAAATTAGATAACTCTGTTCCATTTTTAATAGCTCTAATAATAGGATGTCCTAATATCTCATGTATAGGAGTATCTAATGTAGCATAAGCTAAATTTATTACGGCAATACCATTCTCTAATTTACCTTTAAATTGCTGACTTCTGTCTGAAATATATCTTACAGGAATACCTATTCTATCAGACATTCTTGCTGCTAAATCTCTAATAGTTTTTTCGGAAGCTACAAATTCCTCTATTTCTCTTCCTTGTGGGAGTTGATATTGAACATTTGATTGATTACTATCAACAAACTCTTTAAACCCTTGAATATCTGCTTTTGACGAAAGTATGTGAATTTGTTCTGGTTCAAATACTATAGTTTGAGTTTCTTTACCTCCAATATCCTCTACATCTTTCCATATAGCTCCATCAGCATTTTTAGACTTTGCGGTGTCTATTAAATCTTTAGGGGTAGTTGTAGCAAATCTACTATTTACATCTTCCTGATGTATATATGGATTTTTAATATTAACAATAGCTGAAGTTACAAACCCTTCACTATTATCCTCATTTCTTTGAATATTATAAGAATAAGCATTTCCTATTTCATTAGTCCAAAAACTTATTCCTTCTATTTTTTCAAGTTTAGTTTTAGGGCTACCATGATAAACAATATCTCTTACTTTCGATTCATAATTATATTCACCACTTGTAGGATTTTTAATTATACCTAAAGATACTCTTGCTATATAATCATTATATTGTTCTTGTGTACCTAATTTCTGTAATTCTTCACTACTTTCAAAAGCGTTTTTAGCCCCTTCTAAGAACTCTTTATTATTAAGTCTTTCTTGTAATTCATTAAACTTTTTAACTTGCTCTTCTTGATTACCTTGAAGTATAGGATTAGTATTAGGGTTGTTTAATGATTCAAGATACTGAGAATATTGCTCTGGTGTACCTATACTAGCTAACTCAGGGTTAGATTCAAATAATTCTGACACCCCTTGTGAGGGACTTGGAGAACTCTGTCCATATAATCTGTCGTATTCCAACTCCGCAAGGAGGGGATTAGGTTGACGTTTTAATATTTCCTGAAACTGAGGATTTTGTGGATTTATACAAGCCATTAGAAGCAATCTTTTAGTTTATTAAGTGTGTTTTCTCTGTCTTTTTTAAGGGCATCTTTTATATAATTTTCTGCCTCATCTATAGACTTAATAGTATTCTTATACTTATTATAGAAATTTGGGGCATAGCCCTTTACGATAATGTTAGTATAGGTTGAAGAGTCTTTAGATATCTCTTTACCCATAGAGGTTTCAGCTAGAGTGAATACCCGGTTATCGTCTGTTATAGCATATCTAATTCCATTAACATTTTCTACAACTCTATAATTATAGAATTTAGCCTTTAGTCTAGCCTTATTTATGAGTCTTTCATCTGTAATTTCCTTGTTATTGTTAGCGTTAATTACGGAACCATCTGGTTTTACAATCAAAGTCCAGTTAGATTTGTCGTCTTTTTTAACAGTTATTGTTTTTTCTGTAAAGCTTGAGAGTTGTTTTTGTTGTGGGGTTATTTGAATACCTGTAGTTTTTTCATAAACATCTCTGATAGCTTGTTTACCGTTTTCATTTATTTCTCTTGTACCAATTCCTGCAAAGTTTTTAGTTAGTATAGGGGTTTCAATTGGAACAAAATTATTAGAATTATT
>DATCKO010000135.1:0-2599 GCA_036562215.1 Haloplasmataceae bacterium
CTTTTTGATTTAGGTGGCATATCCACTTTGGCTAAAGTAAAGTTGGTTTTAGTTTCTTTATATATTTCCCATAATAAGTATCCGATTTCTGAAAATGAGTACATGTCTTTTTCTTTTTCTGTACATATTTCAAAAACATGCTTAATCTTTTCTTCAAAACCAGATAATTCTTTTGGATATGGTATTTCGCTTTCTACATCGATGCTATAAAATATTTGCTCTAATTTATCAAATGCTGAATAATCAACATAGAGTGGTAATCTTGGTATTTCAATAAGGGAATCTGAATCTTCATAAATATAACTTAACTTTATATCTTTAATAGTTGCATATAATGTTAAGTATGGAATCAATGATTTATATCCACCAGAAAAGTTTATTATGTTAATATAATGTTCACATTTTTCTAGAGTATATATCAAGTTCTGAATACCTTTTTTAAATTCATAGTTATTATGAACATTAGTTTTCGCAATAATATGTTTGTCCTCTTTGAAAATGAATTGATCGTTAGGGTTTTTTTCAGTTAAATACTCAACGATTATTTCAGCAGCCATGACTGATAGAATAGTATCAGTTGCTAAGAAGTATGCGATTACATTATCTTCGTATTCATTTTTTATCTTATATAAACTTTTTGTTTCAGCACATAAATTTTTAGGTTCTTCGAGTATTGCCCACTTCTTAATTGCATTCTTAAACAGTTTATATTTATCACTTAATGCTTCTTCTATAGAATAATTTGCTTTTTCATACTCTTCATAAATTTCTTCTAGCTTATTATGATTCTTTTGAAGAAAGTTTGTTATAATTGATGTTCCAACAGTATTTACAATTGTTACCAATTATTTACCCTCCCCACTAAAGTAATACCAAAACCTCTATTTACATAAGCATTATCAATATCACATATACTCTTTAAATGGAAGTTTTGATAAACATCTTGAACTGTCCCCTCTAACAATTCAAAGTAATATACACTTCCTTCCGGTACTACTTTATAAATTGGCTTTGGTTTTTTAATTTTCATATCAAAGCCACTAATGTATTTTGATTTTCCTATAGCAGCAGTAATTAGTTTTGCTTTGATATTGCCATATGTTAGTGTCATTGTTGCTTCATCAACTATTTTTGGTAACCAACCTTTACTGAACAAACCAGGTGTTAATAGATATAATTTAAAGTATTTATCATCCTGCTGTAAATAATTCTTGTTTAATTTAACAATATCTTGGATTTGATGGTAATATGATGGACGATGTTGTCCTCCTAATTTTAAGAATCCTTCAGTTTCTAAATTAATACCTTTGTAATCGACAAGAAAACTTAAGTTCTTAGGTCTTATAAGATTAATGCGATATAGCATCCCTTCTTTAGAAGTCTTAGTACCATCGCGTGCGATACCAACTTTAGGCTCATATTCGATAAAACTACTTAAAGACTTGTAAGAGTAGTCGTCTAAATCCCCACACAAATACTTTTCAAGTGTATATTTAGTTATTATTCCTTTGTTTATTGGTTCAACATTGTAATCAGAAGTCAGTACATACTCTGTTGGGCAACTAGTTATAACATTATCTAGTTTCTTAATCTTTAATAACTTAGCTTTTATAGAACTATCATCACTAGAACTATCTTTAGGAATAACTAAATCTAATGGGATTGGTACATAGACATTTAACTCGTTAATGTCGTCACTACTACCACTAGCATAATATACTCCTAATATTTTTAGATTTTTTGATTCGTCATTCTCTCCATCTATTTCTGTGATACTCTTAAAGTTACGTGCCAAATAAGTACTTCTTAATGCACCATAATATACAGATGGCATAGGTGGAAAAACAGAGTCAGCTGTAGTCTCTTGTCCTAATGTAAAGGGTTTATTATCGCGGAAAAACAGTGTATCAAAAGCTTTAATCCTAATCATTAGTCTCACCTCTTACTAAGAAGGCGATAAAGTCCAAGATATTAAAAACATCTGATAATTTATAATGTGTTAAATTATATAGCTTGACTAAATTATCTGTAATCTCTATGGTATTTTTCTTTGTTTCTACCTCTGATAAGTTTTGATTTAATGAGCGTTTAATTAATCTCTTTACTTCAGTCTTAAACATATTTACACTTATAGAATCACCTATACCTCTAAGTGATTCTTGTATTTTGAATAATAGTGAAGTATTTAAAATATTGTTAAGTATCCTGTTTTGTATGTCTTTGATAATTGCGAGTGATTCTTCTTTGGTTTGATCTGAATACCATTTAAAACGACAACGTGTTATTTCGCCTGAATGCTTAAGAATTACTATGGATAAAGCATCCTTATCGTACATTTCTTTTGCATGATGTTCTGCTTCTCGTGCCCATTCTAAAGCCTGATTTAAAGGTGTTTTATAATGAGCTATACATACGCCACAACTTGCAGTAGTAATTTTTTTACCATCTAAAAATTGAGGAAACTCTTTTCGTAGTTCTCTTAATATATCTACTAAATTTTTAAGATTTACTAATGCAAGAACATCATCACCACCTGAATATACTACTTTTCCTATTGGTTCAGTAATAATATTATTAACTTTGTTTGTGTATTCTACTA
>DATCKO010000005.1:0-6302 GCA_036562215.1 Haloplasmataceae bacterium
CCGATAAAATATGTTACTATTATGCCACAAAACATGGTGATAATTATATTTAAAATAAAACTATTTTTAAATTTTAAAATACTTATTAATAAAGAAACAAAAGGGAAAGCAATAATAAAACCACCTGTAGGCCCTAATATAACTCCTAAACCCGATTTATAACCGCTAAATACAGGAAATCCTAAAGCACCTATTAATACATATAAAAGGATACTTATAAAAGCATCTATTGGCTTTAATAATAAACCTGCCAACATAACTATAAAAGTTTGTAATGTCACATTTATATTTATTATAGGTACTGGGATTGGAGGAATAATAACAGTAAAAACAATCATTAAGGCTGTAAATAAAGATATTCTCGTTAATCTATTAATATTCATCTTTGTCTCCAAGGTGCATTAAATTAGCTAATAAGACATTATTAGATAAATGTTTTAATAACCTTTTAAAAACATAATCGATGTCAACATCTATATTAATTAAATGTCTTAAAGAAATTGCTTGGGTTGATTCGAAAACATCTTGATTTAAATTTAGTCCGATACCTATTACCATATATTCTAAGTCTTGATTATCGTATTTCGTTTCAATTAATATCCCCGCAATTTTCTTATCCCCAACAAGGATATCATTTGGGAATTTATAACGACAATCAATCTCATACTCATCAAGAGTATTAAAGATACTACTTACTACTATAGGATTAATATCATTCGTAAGAAATGGTAAATCCTTTTTTATTAGGATAGAAAATAATAAATTCTCTTTATAATTTGATTCCCACACTCTTCCAAACTGACCCCTGCCTTGAGTTTGGTAATTGGCCTTTACTATCGTAAAATTAGGTAATTTTTGATAATTCTGTTTTAAATATTCATTTGTGGAATCAATAATATCAAATTCCATTAAATACTGTAAAAATTCTATTCTCATACTATTTTCCTATCGCAAATGATAATTCTGCCTCACAAGCAATTTTATCATCTATATAGGCCACAGCTTTACCAATTCCCACACTACCACGAACTTTAATAAGTTCTGTTTCTAATCTTAAACAATCTCCAGGAACTACCTTTTGACGGAATTTTGCTTGTTTAATCCCCGCAAAATAAGCAATTTTACCCTGATTTTCTTCAAGAGATAATATCGCTACAGCTCCAACCTGAGCTAAAGCTTCTATCATTAATACGCCAGGCATCACATGTTCACTTGGAAAATGTCCCATAAAATGCATTTCATTAGCAGTAACACATTTAATACCTACTGCTTTTTTACCTTTTTCTAATTCTATAATTTTATCAACTAATAAAAACGGATAACGATGAGGGAGTATTTTTTGAATTTCATTACTATTTAAAACCACAACATCACTCCTTATCATTGTATTTCTTAAAAATAATTGATGCGTTTTGACCACCAAAACCAGCACTATTACTTAAGGCATAATTAATATTTCTAGTAACTTTATTATTTGGAGTGTAATTTAGATCACATTCTTCATCTTTTTCACGTAAGTTTATTGTTGGGGGAACGATATCCTCTTCTATTGCTTTTACACATACGATAGCTTCAATCGCTCCAGTAGCACCTAAGGCATGACCAGTCATCGACTTAGTTGAACTAATATTTACCTGATATGCATGTTCACCTAATGCTTTTTTAATCCCTAATGTTTCTAAACGATCATTATGTGGGGTTGATGTTCCATGGGCATTAATATAATCTATATCTTCTGGTTTTATTGAAGCATCATTTATAGCTAGGGTAATACTTGCTGCGATACCTTCAGCTGATTCATCAGGTGCGGTAATATGAAATGCATCGCAAGTTGTTCCATAGCCAACTAATTCTGCATAAATCTTCGCATTTCTCTTTCTAGCATGTTCATACTCTTCTAGTATTAATATGCCACTACCTTCCGCCATTACAAAACCACTTCTTCTTTTATCAAAAGGTATCGAAGCATTATTTATATCATTACTCATATTTAGAGCTTTCATCGAAGTAAAACCACCAACACCTAAAATATTTATCGCAGCTTCACTACCACCGGCAAATGCAAGATCGCAATAACCATCCCTAATATATCTAAAGGCTTCACCTATCGCATTAGTAGATGCGCTACATGCGGTAACAACAGGAATTGCTGGACCTTTAGCATTATACTTAATCGCTATTTGTCCACCAATTAGATTAATAATCGCATTCGGGATAAAAAATGGTGATACCCTATCTCCGCCTTTATCATAGGCTTTTTTCGATTCTTCAACAATTGTTCCTAAACCACCGATACCACTTGCGATAAAAGTACCAAAGCGAAAAGGATCAATTTCTGCATTTTCTAAATTAGCATCAATATATGCTTCTTTAGCGGCAATTAAACCAAAGATTATCGCTCTATCAAGTCGTTTTGCTTCACGTTTATCAAGATAATCTTCCGGATTTAAATTTTTAACTTCACCAGCTATTTTTACTTTCATATCTGTCGTATCAAATAATGTGATTTCAGAAATACCATTTTTCCCATTTTTAATAGCTTCCCAAGTATCATTCACATTATGACCAACAGCAGTAACTGAACCTAAACCAGTAACAACTACTCGTCTTTTCATTCTATCAACCTACCTTTTTACATTAAAAGTCCACCATCGCAGTTTATAACCTGACCAGTAATATAATCAGACATATTACTGCTTAGAAATGCGACTAAATTAGCGACATCTTTAGGACTACCTAGTCTTGCAAGTGGGATATTTGATGCATAAGATTTTCTAATTTCCTCACTTAGACTTTCAGTCATTTTCGTTTCAATAAATCCTGGCGCAATCGCATTTACACAAATATTACGTTTTGCGAGTTCCCTAGCAAGTGATTTTGTTAAACCAATAACACCTGCTTTTGAACTACTATAATTCGTTTGACCAATATTTCCTGTAATACCTACAACACTAGAAATATTAATTATTTTACCACTACGTTGTTTAGACATTTGTTTTGCGACATGCTTACAACAATTCCATGTTCCTTTTAAATTTACATTAATTACTTTATCAAAGTCTTCTTCTTTCATACGAAGAATTAAATTATCTTGCGTAACACCAGCGTTATTTACTAAAATATCAATTTTTCCAAATTTATTTACTGTTTCATTAATCAATTTTTCTGCTTCTTCAAAATTAGCGATATTCGCTTGTACTAAAAAAGCTTCTTGACGTAACTCTTTACTTAGATTTTGTGCACTTTCAATACTAGAATTATAATTTATCACAATCGTTGCACCTAAACTATCTAAGGTCTTACAAATTTCTCTACCGATACCAGTAGCGCCGCCTGTAACAACTGCAACTTTATTTGTTAAATCCATGTTTTCACCCTTTCTAAATCAGAAATATCATTTATCGAAATCACATTTTTTGAGCGATCGATTTTTTTAACTAATCCACTTAATACTTTACCAGGACCAATTTCGATAAATGTTTCAACACCATCATTAATCATATTCATTACCGAATCTGTAAAATAAACAGATGATTCAATTTGTTTTTTCATCAGTTCTGGTAATTTGTCAATTTGTAGATA
This sequence comes from Haloplasmataceae bacterium, assembly GCA_036562215.1. GTDB lineage: Bacteria > Bacillota_I > Bacilli_A > Haloplasmatales > Haloplasmataceae > CALFRW01. Next base: position 3,583 of record DATCKO010000005.1, read on the forward strand.
TTTTCCGGTCGCATTCATAACGACAGGAACGCTAGGTTTATTTATGGAGATATTTTTTACTTCATTATATATTTTTTCTGCAGCTTCTTTCATAAGTGGTGTATGAAAACCACCACTTACTTTAAGCTCAACTACTTTTTTTGCACCTTTAGTTTTAGCGATATCTCTAACTTTTTCAACTGCTTTAGTTAAACCACCAACGACAAATTGACTAGGTGAATTATAATTTGCGATTGAAACTAATCCTTCTACTTTACTAACATCTTGACAAATTTCTTCGAGCACATCTTTATCTAAACCAATAAGGGCAATCATTTTCCCAGGATTTTTCTTGCTACATTCTTCCATGAATTTTGCTCTTTTACTAATTAAATAAATAATATCATCGAAATTAAAAATATTTGCGGCATAAAGCGCACTATATTCACCAAGACTAAAGCCACAGAAAACATCAGCTTTAATATTAGTTTCATTAATTAATGTTTCATAAATCGCAAGTGATGTTACTAAAACTGCAGGTTGGGTATATTCTGTTTGATTTAGAAAATCATTTTCGGTAAAACAAATCTCTCTTAAATCATACCCTAATTTTTGACTAGCCTTTTCATAAATATCTTTTGCGGTGAAATAATTTATATAAAAATCTTTTCCCATTCCGATACTTTGCGAACCTTGGCCAGCAAATAAAATAGCTATTTTACCCATAAAACCACCTAAATAATTTCTAAACTATTTTTATATTTTTCTACATCATCAAATAAATCAGCGAATATTTCTTTAATTGGTCTAATATCTTTAATCAATCCGGAAATTTGGCCAGCCATAAATGAACCTTCATCGACATTACCGTCAAATACAGCTTTTCGTAAAGAGCCAAGTGTTAATTTTTCTAACTCTTCTAAAGATGCACCTTTTTCTGAAAGTCTTATATACTCGCGAGCCATTTTATTTTTTAATACTCTAACAGGTGCGCCTGTTTGTCTTCCAGTGACAATCGTATCTGTATCACTTGCTTTGAGGACTTTTTGTTTATAATTTTCATGGATTGGGCATTCAACGCTAGCAAGTATAATTGTACCTACTTGTATACCTTTAGCTCCTAAACTAAAAGCAGCTAAAACACCTCTTTTATCCGCAATACCACCAGCCGCAATTACTGGAATATTAACGGCATCGACAACTTGTGGAACAATTGCCATCGTTGTTAATTCTCCAATATGGCCCCCTGCCTCACAACCTTCAGCGATAACCGCATCGCTTCCAGCTCTTTCCATTCTTTTCGCAAGGGCAACGCTAGCAACAACCGGTATAACGACAATTCCTGCCTTTTTCCATTCTTCAATATATTTACCAGGATTACCTGCACCAGTTGTAACGACATTTACTTTTTCTTCAACGACTACTTTGGCGATTTCTTCTGCATGAGGTGACATTAACATGATATTAACCCCAAATGGTTTATCAGTTAATTCCCTACACTTTCTAATTTCTTCTCTAACTACTTCTGCACTATTTCCTCCCGCTGCGATAATCCCTAAACCACCAGCGTTTGATACGCTAGCTGCTAACTCGTGATTGGCGATATTCGCCATTCCTCCTTGAATAAGGGGATATTTAGTTTTTAATAATTCACAAATATTTTTCATAAATTCCTCCTATAAAGTAAGAATTGCTGCTCCATAGGTAAAGCCTGAACCAAAACCTACGAGTAGAACTTTTTCATTTTCCACATTTTCTTTACTATTTATATATTCATCTAAGGCAATTGCGATAGATGCAGCTGAAGTATTGCCATATTTATCAATATTTATATAAAATTTATCGATATCGAGATTTAAACTCTTGGCGACACTTTGAATAATTCTAATATTTGCTTGATGAGGTATTATTTTACTAATATCATCAAGAGTTAAATTAGCTGCATTTAATACTTTCTTTATTCCATCTTCCATTGCGCCTAAGGCAAACTGATAAACTTTTTTACCATCCATATGTACATAACGGTCAACATATAAAGCCTTCTCAAGTTCACCTTGACTTGTTGTATATACATAAGCTGATTTGTCTTCTTCGGTATTTTCTAATATTAAACATCCTGCTCCATCACCGAATAAAACACATGTATTACGGTCTTTATAATCAATTACTTTAGATATTACTTCACTACCTATAAGTAAAGCACTTTGATATTTACCGCTATTAAGCATTAAACTAACGACATTTAATGCATAAATAAGACCAGTACAACCAGTATTAATATCAAAACAGGTAATATCTTGTTCACTTAAGCCCAGCTTAGCTTGTACTAAATTACTTACCCCAGGACTTAAATAGTCAGGTGTAAAAGTAGCAACTACGATTAAATCAATTTTTGATGTATCGTAATTTACTTTTTCAATCGCTTTTAAAGCAGCTTTATAAGCCAAATCACTTGTATTTTCATCAGTAACAATATGACGTTTTTTAATTCCTGTTCTTTGTACTATCCATTCATCACTAGTATCAACGATCTTTTCAAAATCAAAATTTGTCATTATATTACTAGGTGCATAACTACCTGTAGATACTACTTTCAAATTATTCTTTATATTCTTCATAGTTCTCAATTCCTTCATAAAAGTTTGTTTCTATAATTTGATTTAGTTTTTCTAAAATTTCATGTAACACTAATGCTTTATCTACATCGATAATATTAATTAATTCATGGATTAAACTATAAT